>JAKADF010000025.1:9802-14839 GCA_021820805.1 Bacillota bacterium | reverse complement strand
GTTTTGCAGATGGATCTATATACGTTTTGGCATTATTCACTGCCGTCGGTGCTTCACCGAACCCAGTTGCAATGAGCTTTACCTTGCCAGGGTAAGTAACTATGTCACCCGCGGCGTAAATTCCAGGAATATTCGTTTCCATCTTCGTATTTACAACGATTTCGTTATTTACGATTTCCAGGCCCCAATCATGAATTGGGCCAAGTGAAGCAGAAAAACCTAATCCACTGATAATCGCATCTACATCAAGATCTAAAGTTTCCTTGGTCTTATTTTGGATTATCGTCGCATGTTCTAAACGGCCTTCACCAGAAACAGAAGATAATTCACAAAAAGTCTTAATATCAATGGTCGAGGACTTTAACTTTTTGACACTTTCTTCGTGCCCGCGGAATTGATCACGACGATGAATCAAAGTCACAGACTGTGCAACATCCTCAAGCATCAACGCGAAGTCAATCGCCGAATCCCCGCCGCCGATAACAAGAATTTTTTTATTTTTAAACCTCTCCAAGTTATCTATGAAGTAATAGATTCCATTTCCTTCGTATTTGTCGATACCAGGAGCAGGCAATGAACGGGGTGTGAACACACCAATTCCAGCACAAATGATAACCGCTCGTCCGAGAAAAACTGACTTATCTGTACGAAGTTCAAATAAGTTATCGTCCCGTTTCGTAAGGGTTTGAACGCGTTCATTAAGATGAACCCCTGGGTTATACTGCATAGCCTGTTTCACACATTGTGTCACAAGTTCTCTAGCACGTATTTTAGGGAAACCTGCGACATCATAGATATATTTTTCAGGATATAGTGTCGCTAATTGCCCGCCAAGTTCAGGCAAACTATCGATAATTTTGCACGTTGCGTCACGCATTCCACAATAAAAAGCTGCAAACAACCCAGTGGGGCCTCCACCAATAATCAGAATATCTGTAACCTCATCTGTCGTAGATAGCTCTGCCGCGTTCCCCAAAATTGTTCCTCCTCTACGAAACTTTAAAATATGCTATATTATAACCTACCATTTACCCTTGTTCCATCATGAAATGTTGCGCAATTGTTGTAATTCCAAGAGCGTTATCGGAAGAATATGCTGGGGGTGCAAACAAAATCCGAACTTCTTTATGAAGAATATGAAATCTATGTAAAATTTTATCTCTAATCCATTTATTCGACGCAACGCCTCCGGCAATTACAGCACATTTTAATTGTGGATGCTTTACAAACGTATTCGAAACAGCCTTGACTACACTATAAGCAATGCATGTTTCAACTGCACGAGCAATTTGCGCTGTATTTTGCCCTTTTTGAATTGCACGTTCTGCAGATGAGCACGGTCCAGAAAAACTCATACTGCTGCCGTTAACGCTTGAAGAAATTTGAACATCACTCTCGCTATCTGTAACCGAACTTGCAAGTTTTTCAAGATGCGGTCCTGCAGGAAATGGAAGGCCTAAGGCAACACCAACGCGATCGACAAACTGACCTGCGTGCAAATCTGAACCTTCGCCAATAAGGTTCACTTTATAGCCAAATCGTGTCCGATGTACAACCATCACATCTGAGGTACCTCCAGATATATGGACTGCAACAAACGATACCGGCATATTTTCAGGCAGAAAATATTCAGCTGCTGCAATATGGCCTTCTTGATGAGATGCATGAACAACGGGAATTGACAAACTAGAAGCAAATGTATGAGCAAAGCTCTCACCTGCACGGAACACTGGCATATATGAACTAGAAAGCGGCCTTGGACGAACAGTAACGCCTACGCCTGCCCAAGTTACGTCAGACAACCCAGCATGCCTCATGTTTTCGGTTAACTGATACATAACTTCAGGAAGCTGTACAACATGAAAAAAGAGCGCATCGGATTGCCGAAGCCCTCTGTTGCCTTTTCCAACAGGGAGAAGTTTCCTTGCTTCTGCGATAAATTCTCCCGAATCCTTATTTACTGCACACAAAGATGTTGTGTAGTTACTCGTGTCGATGCCGAGAATACACCGCATCCGACCCACTCCTCAACCTTGAAACTCATTTTCCAAATCTTTATCTATTTTGCCGCGAACCTCCCTAGCCCTCGGTAAAAGGCGAGCAAGAGCTCCATTCACAAATTTCCCCGAAGCATCCGTACTAAATTCCTTTGCAAGCTCTACCGCTTCATCCAAAATGGTCGCAATAGCTACGTCATGACCATAAAGCAATTCAAAGGTTGCTAATCGCAATATGACTAAATCGACTTTCGCAATTCGGTCAATCGTCCAATTTTGAACATTTTCAATAAGTAAATCGTTTATTTCGGTTAATTTGCTCTCTGTACCTTCAACCATAGACCGAATGAAAGCAAGATCTGTATCTGACACTGTTACATCCTCAAGTACGTGCGTAATTGCAGCAAATGTGTCTGCTTTTCCAACTTCAATTTGATATAACGCCTGCAGCACATACCGGCGAGCCTCATGACGCGTCAAATTCTATTCACTCCATAAATCGTTCTGATAATAATTTCTCTAAAATTTCTTTCCAACTCTTATGTTCTTCCATTACACGGCCGATGACAAAACCAATTGCGCAAAGCACGAATAAGAATAGAGTGGCCCAGAAGCCGAAAATAATCCAAAGAATCCAAAGAAGGCAACCGCAAAGCAGGCCTATATAACGACGCTTCAATCCAAGCACATGTATAACGACCGCTTTCAACCAGCTCAAGGTTAATCCACCCACGCTTTCGATCCCTTGACGGTTGAGCCTGCCACTTCATCAATGTGCACAACGACTTTTTCAATGCGAACTCCAGTCGTATGTTCCACATAGGTTTTAACAGCAGACTGTACCTCCGAACCCATAGCCGACAAATCAATATCTGGTAGTACGCGCAGTTTCACAAGTAGAACCACGCCATTTTGTGCTTCTCTAACTCTTGTATCAAACTCTTGGACACCACGAATTGACTTACATGTCCGGTTGGACAATTGGCGAATTGTTTCGAACGAAATTCGAATATTCCCATGTTCCCCATCCAACACAACAAAATCAACACGCCTGCCGCCCAGGTGGTAAAAAAAGAACCGAAGGGCGACAATGAGGAGCACAAGTCCTATCACAACGGCAACTATATCCCCTGGATAAGAACTAAAGTCACCAAATGGAGTAATGGACCACGGGCCAAACAGGCCTGTGCCAAGCATTATAGAGAAAATACCAGCACAGAGCCCACCCAGCGCAAGAATGACCAATAAAAATCGATCAAATATACTCACAAAATCGCCCCGATTCTAAATTACAATTCTACTTAACCTTTAACGTGCCTTTCTGTCGGAACAGATTCAAGTTCTTTCGACCTTTCCCCTTGAAAAGTAACACCCACCACATGAACATGAACGGATGAAACCTCAAGCCCAGTCATATTCTCAACCCGCGTCTTTACCTGCTCTTGTATTTCAACGCCGACCCTTGGAATATTTACCCCAAAATAGAGTGCAACAGAGATGTCAATACCGCAGCTTCTGTCACCCTCGCCAAACTGTACCTTTACCCCTTTTGCCAGGTTCTTTCGACCAAGCAGCGATTCCGTGATGCCGCCGGCAAAACTCCCGCTCATACCTGCGACGCCTTCTACCTCACTAGCAGCGAGTCCTGCGATGATTTGAATTACTTCATCAGCAATTTGAATTTTGCCGTACTCTGTAGACTGAAACTCCATATCTTGCACGCGAGTCACCTCTCACTTTAGCGGTCGTCACTCATCGTATGACAAGCTAGCCCGGTCGTATTCCTCTATTTTTATAAAACTTTATTTTCTTCCAAAAATCTAGTACTTACATCAGATTTCCGGAACTTTTCATTCCGAAGCAAAGCTTCATGGAACGGGATTGTAGTTTTGACGCCCTCAATCTTGTATTCGCTGAGCGCTCGCAGCATCCTATCAATAGCTTGCTCCCGATCTGGTGCCCAAACAATCAGCTTCGCAATCATAGAATCATAAAACGGCGGAACTGAATAACCCGAATACGCAGCGCTGTCGACTCTAACACCGATTCCACCTGGAGCTATGTACTCAACAATTTTCCCAGGTGCAGGCATAAAATTGCGGAATGGGTCTTCTGCATTAACCCGACACTCAATTGCGTGACCGCGCAGTTTAATGTCTTCCTGGGAAACAGACAACGGCTCACCCGCAGCCGCCAGAATCATCTCTCGAACCAAATCAACACCAGTGACCCATTCAGTAACTGGATGCTCGACCTGAATTCTTGTATTCATTTCCATAAAATAAAAATTCCCGTCATCCGCGTATATAAACTCAATAGTACCAGCGCCAACATAATTGACTGCACTTGCAGCAGATACAGCCGCTTGCCCCATCCGTTTCCTTGTCTCTTCCGGCAAGACCGGGCAAGGAGACTCTTCAACTAACTTTTGCAGTCTGCGCTGAACTGAACAATCGCGTTCACCAAGATGTATCACATTACCATGCCGATCCGCTAATACTTGAATCTCGACATGGCGCATTTTTTCAATATATTTCTCAAGATAAACTCCAGCATTGCCAAAAGCGGTTTCCGCTTCTCTCTGTGCAGTGACGACAGCTTGACGCAAAGTATCCTCGTCATAAACCACTCGAATACCCTTACCGCCACCACCGGCAGTAGCCTTAATGATAACAGGATAGCCAATTTCACGCGCTATGCGAACAGCTTCCTCCACATCCGAAAGAAGTCCGTCACTGCCAGGAACCGTTGGAACACTCGCCCGTTTCATCGTATCTTTTGCAACCGCTTTATCCCCCATGGTCTCGATTGCTTCAGCACTCGGACCAATAAAGGTAATCCCGCACGCTTCACAAGCTTCTGCAAAATCGCTGTTCTCAGCCAAAAATCCGTAACCTGGATGAATTGCATCCACATGAGTTAAAGTTGCAACAGACATAATGCTGGGGATATGAAGATAGCTCTGTTTTGAAGGTGTTGGGCCAATGCAATATGCCTCATCAGCCAATTGAACATGCAAAGCTTCCTTGTCAGCTTCAGA
>JAKADF010000025.1:0-9792 GCA_021820805.1 Bacillota bacterium | reverse complement strand
GCGACTGTCTCAATACCTAGTTCTTTGCATGCACGAATCACACGAACAGCAATTTCTCCTCTGTTCGCAATCAGTACTCGTTTGAACACTATATAACACTCCTTAACTCAGGCGAATTTTGAACAAAGGTTGTCCATATTCGACAAGTTGCCCATTCTCAGCGAGTACTTCCACAACTTCACCAGAAACTTCTGCTTCAATTTCATTCATAAGTTTCATAGCTTCAACAATGCATACAATTGTCTTCTGACTGACCTTAGCACCAATATCCACATACGAAGGTGCATCTGGAGAAGGCGAGCGGTAGAACGTACCAACCATTGGAGATTTAATCAAATAGATAGATTTATCATCTGCCGCCTCTTTGGCAGGCTCCGGTGCGGTCGTAGCGACTTCAGGCGACAAAGGAACTTCCTTTATTGGCACATAAGAAGGTATAGACTGTACAACCGAAGCTTGTACTTCAGCTGGTGTAACTGAAACTACGTTCGTATCCGCTTTCTTTAAATATAATTTCATATCATCATGTTCAATCTTAAGCTCAGATACTGATGTCTCATCCAAAAGCCGAATGAGTTCACGAATTTCTCCAATCTTCAACACAAGTATTTCACTCCTTGAATATCTTACATATCACTGCAAAGACGAGACCAAGTTTCCTATACAGGATACTCGGTTGTATTCTTACTTACTTTAAAACAACCTCTTTAGTCACTTTTTTTAGTATACCACAGTTGTCTAACAGGCTGTAAATTAGTCCTCTGGATATAGCTGCTGCAGTAATAAAGCAAAAAGCCTCCGCTCATACGAACGGAGACTAATTGGATTTCGTTTGTAAATCTTTAATTAAGCGTGGCTTGTTACAATAACGCTTGTCATTGGAATGTCCAATTGCTGACTGACAATATTCATGATTTTGACAACGTCGCTTGCAGCAAGCTTATCACTCTTCACGTATACGTGCATTTGTGAGTTTGAAGCAGTTGGCACGATTACACACTCTTTAAATCCATCGCCTACAATAGCATCTCTTGCCTCTGCAAGATTACCTTTTAGATTTTCTAAGTTTTGCAACTGCGAATCTGCTTTACTGATTGTATCGGTAGAAGCGTTATTATTCGCAATTACTTGTTGTAGGTTCGAAATTTGCTCAGACATTTGTTGGTCTAATTGAGTTTGCTGGCTGACAAACCAGTCATCGCTGCTTGCTGCAGGTGCAGAGGACGGCTGTGTTTTGGTAGTTTCTTTACTACTCTGTGTTGAACCACCTTGTGTTTTGCTGCCTTGTGCCTGGCTGGAAGGTGACCCTGTAGAGTTCGTCTGTCCTGTTGAAGTAGTGGTAGTAACCGAAGGTCCTGTGCTTACACCATCAGTAGAAGTCGTTGTTGACTGGTTACTCATTGTGTAATATCCAATTAACATCAAAGACAGTACCATCATTGTTGAAAGCCACACCGTTTGCCGTTTTACCATTTTTCGCATTCCTCCTAATCTATTTACTCGCCCGCCTTTTGAGGCTCTACGCTAATTTTATATGCAGGCACGTCCAATACATTCTGGATTGCGTCAATTATTTCTGCTTTTGCTACAGTAAAGTCGCGTGCCGCAACCGTTACGAGCACCCCTCGAACCTGAGGCTGAATGCGTTCCACCACAACAGGCGTCTGACTCCCATCCGGATTGTGAACCGTAAAAATCTGTTGATTCGTTGTAGTTGAGGTGGACGAAGTCTGACCGTTCTTTTGCGTTGAGTTTGTTTCCGTATCATTGTTTGCTAGCTTTAGAATTTCAGTTGAATCGACTGTCACCATCACACTTACGTGACTAATACCGTCAATTTTCATTAAAATGCTTTCCAAATTCTTGTCATACTGGGATTCATACGAGCTCGCGAGCTGCTGTGCATCCGTACCTGAACCACCAGAGGAACTTTGCACATTTTGATTTTGATTTTGGCCCTGCCCCCCTGTCCCCGACACGGCACCTACAACAGATTTTCCGGTACTTGAAAATGCCGACCCAAAAAGTAAAAGCACAACTCCAAATACGCCAAGAACAAGTACCCATTTATTTTTTCCGATATCACCCAATTTCGTATCAAACACCCCCTAGGTTGTAATGCTTACTTGCGCTTTCGATATGCCAAGCAAGTTTGCAGCCCAGTTTTGAATCTGATCTGATGACACAGGCCCATTCACTCTAGCTATCGTGACATGAGTGGCTTTGGTTCCAGAATCTGCCCCTGTAACATTGATGGAGGTTACGTAGGGTCGATATTCTGGCGGCATAGCCGTCTGAAGTTGATTCTGCAAGATTTCATCCGCGGTTTCCTGCTGCTCGTTTTTCAGAGCTGCCCCATATCCTTCAGCCATTGCATTTACGCTCGAATTCCCTGTCGTATTCGCCTGGTTAAGCTCAGTGACCGCAAGGTTTGCTATTTGGTTTGCCCAAGCTGGATTTAAAAATGGCACAATGGGTGTCAGAATTACAGCAATTATGCCAAGCCCTAGAACGGCTCGGACATATTTTTGCATCGCTTTGGTAGGTAACAACAATTCTGCAAACACCGCAAGCAGAACCATCATTACAAGCTGTTTTAGCCAGATTCCGAACGCTGTCATGCCATCATCACCGCCAAATTTGCAGATGCAAGTAAGATGCAAATTGACAGGAAAAACATTATAGCCACTATCATCACGCATGCGAAAACCAAAACAAGGCTTTTTGATAGTGTGCCGAGACATGCAATCATCGGATTATCACCCATTGGTTGCATGAGTGCAGAAGTACCCCCATAAATCATTGACAATGCAAGAATTTTCAGAGCCGGGAAAATTGCGATGAACGCAATAATTACAATTCCTGCAATGCCGACTGCATTTTTAACTAACAACGATGCACTTAGAACTGTTTCTGTTGCATCTGATACTGCTTTGCCGACTACCGGCACGAACGTATTGACAGAGAATTTTAATGCACGCAGGGCAATACCGTCAGTGATACCTTTTCCTGCGCCTTGAACTGCGGTAACACCGAGAAAAGCACTTGTACAAATACCAAGAGTTGCCATACCGACCGTTCGCATCAGACCAGCTAAACGTGTCAGTTTGTACCGTGAAGAGAGAGAACTAGTCACATCTAGAACAGCTGAAAAGAAAATGAGCGGAAATACAAATAAAAAAATAATGTTGCTTACAAAATGCACGATAAAAATCAATATGGGTTGAAAAAATGCTGCAGATGCAACTGCACCCGAAGCTGCAAGAAGCGCAACTGCTATTGGAACAGTTGACAACATAAAATCATTCATAGTTTCGATAGCATGTCTCGCATATCCGACAGCTTCCGTAAACGAGCCAACTGCGATAACCAGCAAAACAAGAAAGATTACTGCGTACGCAACTTGACTAACCGCTTGCTGGTCGAAAGCAGATTGGATTGATTCCAAAACTGCGGCAAGTACGGACAGTATCAAAATACCGCCGATTAAAGTTGTGCTGTCTGTTAAAACAGACAAAAAATATCTCAGTATTCCATGGATGACCCCTGAAAAGCTCGGTCCTCCGTTATTCACAAAGGCACGAATGATGCTCGAACCGGATACATCCGGAAGATATCCAGCATACTCTGACTGCAGCTTCTTCCAAAAAACATCAATTTCCGCTGTTGGCAGATGGTCGAGCTGTGCATTTGCCTGGTTCTGCAATACACTCTGTGTTGCAGAACTAGTTGAGTTTGGAAAGATAGAAGTGCTCGTCAGAGCGCTGCTCGTCGACACAGGAGGCGGAATGCCGTCCGACGTGTCCCCAAACGCTTTACACCCTATACTGAGGACGGCAGCACACGTCACTAACAGGGAAAGTAATAGTCGGACAATTCTCCTGTTCATATGTTCTCCCTCCCATATGTATTACGGCAAGAGATGAACAAGGGACTGAATAACATCCGTAATGATTGGAATGGCAAGAATAACAATACCGACCTTTCCCGCCAATTCAATCTTCCCTGCCAATGCACCCTCCTGCGCATCACGCGCAACCTGAGCCGCAAATTCAACAATATAAGCGATTCCGATGATTTTAAGGATGGTTGACATAAAACCCTTGTCCACGTGCGCAGCATTTGCAAGTTGGTTTAACGTTGTAATGACACTCTCCATATTGCGAACCACGATTATGAGCAATATGGTCCCAGTGAGGAGCCCAATCAACATCGCGAATTGCGGAACCCTAGGCCGGAGTATCACCGAAAGAACTGTTGCGGTTAATCCAATCCCAACTAACTGGAAAATGTGCACTATCCCACCTACTGGCGCAAAAAGACTTGGGTGATTTCGGTGTACAGGTTATCTACATATCCAATCACGATGACAAAAACCGCAACAAACCCAACAAGCGTAGCCCAATGCGCAAACTCTTCCTTCCCGCTTTGCTTTAAAACAATATGAATAACAGCAGCCAGGAACCCAATCCCAAAAATCTGAAATATTGCCTTTACTTCAGGTGACATTTTGAACCCCTCCTAAAGAACCCTAGAGAAGAACTCAATACAGCAGGATAATGAACAACAGCCCAGTTAAAACGCCTAAATATTGCCACAGTTTTTCATTGCGCTTTTGGGCTTCTCTAGATTCCTTTTCCAACTCATCCAAATGAGTTAATGTTGCCTGAAACTGTTTTGACAAATGAATACGGTCAGCTGTTCCGAGCACTTTCGCGAAATCCATAAAAATAATAAAATCTGTTTCGCGAAGCGAACTCTTTGGTTTTACCGCTTCTACGCCAGCAGAGAGTGCATCTGCCGCTGATACTTCTCCCCCGTTCAGCCGTTCTGCGGCAACTCGAAACAAGGTATCGCAAGGCTGCCTGGCGTGCTTCGCAACTTTTTCAAAAGCTTCTGGTAAAGGAGTTACACTGTACTCAATTTCAGTTTGCAACAATCGGATCGCATGCATCAGATATCTGAGTTGACGCGGGCGCTCTCGGTATCCCCTCGCAATGTGAAACCCGATACTGGTGCTGGCGATGAGAAGCAAGCAGGCGCCGACTAACTTTAGCATTAGAAATCCATCTCCCCCAGCGGTTCACGTCCACTACACGAGAGCTCTGCCTTGTTCATCCAAAACGGATTCAACAGTTCCAGGCCCAAGCCGACGGCTTAAAAGAATATATCGCGAAAACGCATGGGTCGAAAATAACTCATTCATAAACGGCCTCTGTCGCCACTGTGCAATTGTGTTAGCATGTGCGCTCGTAATGACTGCGACCCCTGCATTTGCAGCCTCTAATATGGCGTCTTTATCTTGCTCCCGTCCGATTTCATCTGTAACGACCACATCTGGAGACAAACTCCGGATTGCCATAAGCATCCCTTCTGCCTTAGGACAGGCGTCTAATACGTCTGTTCGAGGCCCTACCAAAAATTGTGGAATACCATCTACGCATCCGGATATTTCTGATCGTTCATCTACAATGGTCACTTTGAGCGGCTTTCCACCCTTTCGAATCAGATTTGCACTCCATTGTCTAGCAATATCTCGCAGCAGAGTTGTCTTTCCACATTGTGGCGGGGATAAAATCAAAGTACTGTAAGGCTTACCATCCGTCTTACGATACAAAGGATGAGCAATTCTGTCTGCGGCGCCAATACATTCCTTGGCGATTCGAACATTCAGTGAGGTTATAGAGCGAATTGACCTGACATAACCGCTCTCATAAACGACAACCCTGCCTGCAACTCCAACACGATGGCCGCCAGGCATCGTAACAAACCCGCGTTTTAGTTCATCCTCAACTGCATAAAGAGACGAACGAGTGACTGCCTGTACAACGCGAGCGATGTGATCACCAGTCACAATTAAGGCCTGCCTCGGGTCGTTCGTAACACCCTCCTGTTTGTGCAGAAAACCGTCAATATCTACGCCGCAAATCTGTAGAGGCTGCAAAAGTCGAAACCGAATTTCTTCGATCCGCTCTAACATAGATAGCGGCAATCTTCGAATTCGCATTTCGATATCAGGGGGGCAAACCGTCAGCGCTTGTTGCCAAGGGGAAGTCTTTACTACTTCTTTCCATGATTCTTCCGCTTTCACAGGCGTTGTCCACCTCCCTGGATAATCCATGTATATGGACAACTCGTGTACCATATGCCAATTCCCTTAAAGGGCGCATGGTCGGAACATAAACTGTTCAAAAATCATTTATTATTAGGGACGAATACAAGGCAAAGGAGGATAACTGTGGATATATCATTCATGGTTCGATGGATTGTCGTTTTTTTAGTCATATTTTTGTTACTCATGGCTCTTGTATTTAGTTTTGTCAAAGCCAAGGCAAAAAACTAAAACGGTGTAAAAGTATCCAAATAAAGGTCAACCGCGTGCACCAAATAATATACAAGCTACACCAAGTACAATCCATACAACACGAGACCAACTTATCGAATCTGCCATTCCCGTTACACCCAAAATGGTAACGGCAACGAGTACGAATGGACCGACAAGTGCCAGACCTGCATTAACTTGCAGCGCTTTTTCGGCCGTACCAAAATAGAGCATAAGAAGTGCTCCAGACAATTCAACCAGACTCGACATTAGACGTAAACCAGCCATACCATAAACCACTTTATCCATAACGGAAAACATTATCGACCCCTCCTACTTGTCCTATATGTAAAAAAAATCATCTATATGCAAAATAAAAAAAGACGCACTCCTTGGAGTGCGCCTGAACAAGAGAATCATCTATAACTTATGCGCGGGAAATGTAATTTCCTGAACGCGTATCAATGAGGAGTTTATCACCCTCGTTTATAAAGAACGGTACTTGCAGTGTGTACCCTGTTTCCATAGTAGCAGGTTTACTTCCGCCAGTTGCCGTGTCACCCTTAATTCCGGGTTCCGTATGTGCAACGATAAGCTCAACTGTGTTTGGCAAGTCAATACCGATAGATTGTCCTTCATACATGACGATATATACGTTCATGTTTTCGAGCAAAAAGTTCAGTTCGTTCTCCAACTGGCTTTTTTGAATCGTAATTTGCTCGTACGATTCGGTATCCATAAACGTATAAAGTTCGCCGTCGTTGTACAGATACTGCATTTCACGGGTCTCAATACGGGCACGCGCTACTTTTTCTCCTGCACGGAATGTCTGTTCCTTAACAGCCCCAGTTTTAACATTCTTCAATTTAGTTCGAACAAATGCCGCACCTTTTCCTGGCTTAACGTGCAAAAACTCAATAACCCGGTAAATTTGGCCATCATATTCGATGGTCGTGCCTGGGCGAAAATCGTTACTAGAAATCACGTAGTTCCCTCCATCTCTCTTCTCGCCGCATGGCGGCCAAATACTCTCACTGAGGTTGTCCCAAATCGGTGTCGTCACCCTAACGATTCTTACGGACCTATACTCATAGCGTCTCCCTGTTTTCCCGCTCAATCCAAGAGACACAAACCGCCTGTGTCGCAAATTCTAGCCGAATGTGCAAAGGCCAACAATTTGCCCACTTACAACCACGGAGAGTACCAATTGGTGTTGAAAAGGAATAAGCCGATAAGTTCACCTTCATGGTTCAATTGAAACGACTCCAAACGCCGCACTTTGCTGCAATTACCTGAACGCCTTGAGTCACATCCAAAAGTGTTCGCGTACCATATGTATTACATATGTATTAGGATCACGCAGCCCTGGCCGATTGAAACTCCGGGTCCTTAACTTAAAGCAAATAAGGCGTTTGCGAAACCGTTCACAAAACCTCTCCCCGCATGCAGCGTGGACAAAATCTCTGTTATTGTAACATACCGATTGCTATACTGAAACTAGGTTAATATAGGGAGGCGAAAGACGTGCTTACATTATGGATTGTTCGACACGGCCAAACAGATTGGAACGTTTTTCGCCTAGTCCAAGGATGGACAGATATTCCTCTTAATACAACAGGACGCGAGCAAGCAATAAAATTAAAAGACTATATAACAGGCATCCGATTTCACAAAGTTTTTTCCAGCGATTTAACGCGTGCATATGAGACAGCGAAAATTTTGGTTGGAAATAACACAAGCAATATTAAAACAACGCAGGCTCTGCGTGAACGATGCTTTGGTCTTGCGGAAGGCAAGCCGAGAAGAGAACTTGAGACCAAATTTGCAAACAGCCCGCCAGGTTCCGAATCGAAGGAAGATATTATACTACGTGGTTCTCAATTCCTCGATTTCATAGCAAAAGAGTACCCGGTTGGCCGCTACCTGTGTGTTGCTCACGGCGGGCTTATTCGTGCAATCCTTGAGTATCTTGACGTGAAAGATATCCCTACTCTTACCAACACTGGTGTAACAGTGATTGAGCACCTGAGTGAAAAATGGGCAGTCAAATGCGTGAATTGGCATGGACATCTCGATATGGAACGACAGCCTGCTTTCATATCAGAATTGTGATAAAGAAAGCCCTAAGCATTTAAACTGCCTAGGGCTTTCTGATTTAATCCGTGAATTGAAATCTTAAGACAGGAGTCCGGGCTGCTGTAACTTCATCTAATCGCGAAACAATTGTCGTATGAGGTGCATGTTGAACATACTCTGGATCTTCCTCTGCTTCTTTTGCGATCTGAATCATAATTTCCGCAAATCTGTCCAACGTCTCCAAGCTTTCACACTCAGTTGGCTCAATCATTAAGCATTCCTCAACAATAAGCGGAAAATAGATTGTCGGCGGATGCATGCCAAAATCAAGCAACCTCTTTGCAATATCGAGTGTACGTACTCCGAATTCTTTTTGCTTTTTTCCAGACAAGACAAATTCGTGCTTGCATACATGATCATATGGAAGCTCATAGGTTCCAGCTAGCCGACGCATCAAGTAATTTGCGGCTAGAACTGCAGACTCCGAAACTAACTTAAGTCCGTCTGGACCAAGTGTGCGAATATATGCATACGCACGAACTAAAATACCAAAGTTTCCATAAAATCCTTTTACTTTTCCAATGGACAAAGGCCGATTATAGTCGAGTGTATACTTTCCTTCATCCGTCAACCGAACAACGGGTTTTGGTAAAAAAGGTTCAAGAATAGACTTTACTCCGACAGGGCCGGCTCCAGGACCACCCCCGCCATGGGGAGTTGAAAAAGTTTTGTGCAGGTTTAAATGGACAACGTCAAACCCCATATCACCTGGACGCGCATACCCGAGTATTGCGTTTGCATTGGCACCGTCGTAATACAATAGTCCCCCTGCTTCATGGACAATCTGCGCAATTTCAACAATTTGTGATTCAAACAAGCCCAGTGTGCTTGGGTTTGTAAGCATGAGTGCCGCAGTATTCGGACCAGTAACAGCCTTTAACGCTTCCAGGTTGACACTTCCATCCGCGTTTGACGGAATGGTTACTGCTTTTAGCCCAGCCATAGTAACACTTGCAGGGTTTGTTCCGTGCGCGGAGTCTGGCACTATCACTTGGGTTCTTTCCTCGCCATTCGCACGATGATATGCCTTTATCATCATGAGCCCCGTCCATTCACCCTGGGCACCAGCCGCTGGTTGTAAGCTTACGGCATCCATACCTGTAATTTCCGCAAGGTCATTTTGGAGATGATACATAAGTTCAAGCGCACCCTGAACAGTTTTCTCTGGCTGTAAAGGATGGATGTTCGAAAATCCAGGTAACCGAGCCATCTTCTCATTTCGCTTTGGGTTGTATTTCATCGTGCAAGAACCAAGTGGATAAAAACCTGAATCAACACCGTGATTGCGAGTAGATAATGCTGTAAAGTGTCGTATTAAATCTACTTCAGACAAC
>JAKADF010000502.1 GCA_021820805.1 Bacillota bacterium | reverse complement strand
TACGCACACCAAAATTGGCGAACGTAACCAATCCACAATTTCGGATTCGTTAAATATCATTTTCCCCGGAAGTGGGGAAAAGCATGGAGTTGTAACTATGCCACGACCAAAGAAAACAGAAGAATCAATAAGAGATAATCGGTTCACTGTGTATCTGACAGAACAAGAACATGCTGCACTTAAAGATGCGTCAGAGGCACAAAACCAGCCCATGACACAGATCGTCACGATCGCGGTGCATGATTGGCTTATGCGACTTGTAGACGCGCCAGAAGGCTTACGAAAAGCTAGACGTGAAAAAATCATGAATAAGGAATTATTGACAGTTCACGGTTTTACTTGCCCTCATGGACACGTATGGTGGGCAGATTTAGCTGAACCGATGGAACCGAAATACTGTCCAATTTGTGGTACCGAAAAGGACCTACGCAGAATTTGGGGTGGGACTGTAAAGCGAGGATTGTAAAATACAAGTAAATAACGCCAAACATGCAGGAGTGATCTGCTTTGCCAATATCACTAGCAGAAATGCAGAAACGATATGAGGAATCTTTGAAGCTGCCTGAAGGCCTAGTGCGGGATAGCGCTTTATCTAAGCTAATGGACCTTATGAAAGAAGAATTCAATATCCCATTGGCACATGATACGGAATGGGAACGCAAGAATCCTGCTGTTATGGCGATGTACCGGAAACTTTCTATAAGTCGTTCATTGTAAGGTGATGGCTATGGAAATTAAAGCAAGTGAACTGTATAAAGCGTTGAAGGAACTAGGTAAGTTGCCAAAGACACTCAAGATCGAACGAATCACAAATATAACGGATTCTGTAACCGGTAAACAGCGTAAAGAAGTGATTGCAACTAGCCACGCTTTGGTATGTGTGCAGTGCGACGATAAGACGGCCGTTGTCGATTTCGATAAGCTAAAGTCGTTCGTCATAAAGATGAAGGATGAGTTATTATCAGTCAGTATTGACCGCATATCTTTGTGCCTTAGTTACAAAACGGGTGATTTTGTCTTGACGAATGTAAAAGCGAGTTCGTCTGCAACGATTGACTTGGATTCAGTGTTAAAGGAAAGTTTTATACGGATAAAGCCATCGTGTAGTGCATAATATGTGACTCACTGAGTACGTTAATATTATCCAAGGAACTCGTTTCCATGTTAGGAACAGGCACCTACTGGTTTAAATTGGTGGGTGTCTTTTATTTAGTGTATTTAGTGCTAACCCATGTATAAATTTACATCTTAATTGACACATTATTAAGGACTTCGCTGTCTTAACACTATCGCCGTATAAGCACTCGGGATTTTAATCCCGGGTGTTTATATTTTTGTATCGTACAGTAATTATTGATATGTTAGCGAAACAGGCAAAATTTTCGAACAAATTCCAATGTGTGAGCGTTATAATACAGGATGTTCATGTTAAACCTTTAAACCATGTCTTAGCAGCGGCATTTTGCCGTTGCTCTTTTGTTCTCTCACCATTTTTAGGATGTTTCAACATTTCTTCAATGTTTCTTGGCTAGACTGAAAGCAGGCAGAATAGCAAATGGGGCTATTAGGGTAGGTAGCGTAGGCGGAGCTACGTATCAAATCGGCACAATGAGGAAGGTAATGCAATGGCAACGGTAACAGTAATTACTGCATTTGCAGTCGGGGTATTGTTACTCAACCTGAAATTTAAAGCAATGACAGAACGCCTAGAAACAAAAATGCGCAAATAAACAAGCCGGGCAACTCGCTAAGAACTGCCTTTTTATTTACATTAATGGAGTAATTATTCTTTTTGGTAAACCTCCATCTCATCAAGATCAATTACAAATTGACCTGCTGAAAGAATATCGAATCCCAGTAAGCCATTTACTCCTGAATGTGCATCGAGATTGCCTAAGTCCACGCACACGCACAGCTTGTGTATTGTAAAGGTTCCAAACTTCAGGCAATCAATTCGCTCGAATAAGGAATCGGCGGTCCCAGTGTCCAGAACGATGTTGTCTACGGTTATACCACACCGATACACAAATTGGAGATACCGTAAATACATGAATACAGCTTTATAGAACGCGCCGTAAAACCCACTGCTTTTGCTGCGAAATATAAGGCGTTGTCGGTGGGTGGCAAAGTATTTCCATTCGTTTTAAATCATTTGCTATATAGTAGACATATATGAAGGTGGTGATAAAAATATATTTGACACAGAGTAATCAAATCAGAGGCTTAACCAAAGTTGAATACAGTGCCTTTAGAGACATGTGCAGATATTCCAAGAATCTATACAATGTTGCGCTGTAGTCCATCAGGCAGTTTTTCTTTGCTGAGGGTAAATACCTTCGTTACGAATCAAATTATCATGCGGTAAAAGGGAACGAAAATTATGTGCTGCTGCAGGCTGGTATCAGTCAACAGATCTTGAAAGTTGTAGACCGCTCTTTTCGCTCGTTTTTTAACTTACTTAAGAAGGCAAAACATGGCGAATACCGATTCCATGAAGTCCGGGTTCCACACTACCTTTATAAAAATGGGTACTTTGCACTGATTCTTTCTACCAATGCAATCACGATCAGGGATAGATAATTTTTACTTCCCATGTCAAATCAGTTCAAGAAAGAGCATCCTGGCTTAGATAGAATCAAAATCCCATTTCCTGCTCGCCTAACTGGAAAGGTAATTAAAGAAGTTCGGATTCTCCCAAAGGAACGGGCCAGGTTCTTTACCATACAATTTGTCTACGAACATGAGCCAGAGCCACAGCCTGTATCACCCAACAAAACATTAGCAATTGACCTTGACCTTGATAACTTAGCAGCCTGTATAGACGGGACCAATGGGGCGTCGTTCATCATCGACGGGAAGCAAATCAAATCTATTAACCATTGGTACAACAAACGCATGGCAAGGCTTCAGTCTGTTCTTGACCTTCAAAAGTTACCACGTTCAGAACAGATAG
>JAKADF010000501.1 GCA_021820805.1 Bacillota bacterium | reverse complement strand
TCAAAAACTAGGGATGCAGCGTACGAGATCATTCAGAAGAAAGGCTTTACCTGTTACGCCATTGCCCTTGCCTTAGACCGTATCTGCGCAGCAATATTACACGACGAACAAGCAGTACTAAGCGTTTCGACATTACTTAACGGTTTTCATGGAATATCAGACGTATATATGGGAGTTCCCAGTGTAGTTGGGCAGGGCGGGATCCATCGTATTATTGATTTTCCTCTCGACGGTACAGAACTCGCGGGGCTTAAGCGTTCGGCAGCTGAGCTTTCTGCACGCATTCAGTCGATAGAATCCTTTTAGAGACCCTTCACTGTGAAATTTTGATAATGTGCATGACTAGCATGTGTATTCGAGAAGCCTATCTGGCCACTCAGATATGGATTATCATAGTCCTCGTAATTAAGGACATGTTGGTTGTCCACCTTCACAACAAATCGATTTCTGATGATAGTATCCGTCAATGGGCGCTAGAGCCACTTCATAGATATAATTTTTCCACGTCAAATCACCTGTATTTGCCTCAGCAGGCTCGCCGCAATAGCTTCCACTCAATTCCCCATTCTCCAGTGCCCATAATCCGCAAAGATATGTCAGTGCGTCCACATCTCCACGCGTTCTCTGGAAAAATCAATGTGATAACAATATGTATATACACTTATAAATACTAATGTATAGAAAATAAGCAGTGTCTGGTAAAAATAAAATTCTGCTAATATAATGTAGAGGTTGCGAGGATACAGTTAAGCAGTCAAAATTTAGGATATATTTGGACTTATAGTTATGTGTGGAAGGTGTCAATTTTGCCAAAAAAGTCGCGGGTACATAGAAGGCGTAAACGGAGACAAGAGAGATGGAAAATAGTTGTCGCAATAGTTGGCATCGCGATTTTTGCCTGGCATTTACATACTACTGAACCGAATCACTCGCCAAAAGTAATTGCAATTCCCAGTAGTGTCGCCACAGTAATTCAAAAAGCAAGTTATAAATATGATGTCCCAAAAAGTTTAGTGGAGGCGGTTGTAGCTCAAGAATCCGCTATGAATCCAAATGCAGTGAGCTCTTCAGGCGCGATGGGTATGATGCAACTCATGCCAGCAACTGCACACTCCCTTGGCGTAACAAATCCATTCAACCTAAACCAGAACATTATGGCAGGAACGAGGTATTTATCTGAACTGTTGCATCGTTATCATGGGGACGAAAAACTTGCGCTGGCAGC
Organism: Bacillota bacterium; assembly: GCA_021820805.1. Next base: position 1,731 of record JAKADF010000501.1, on the reverse strand, counting down.
ATACAATGCGGGACCAGCAGTCGTTGATAAATACAAAGGAATTCCACCATATCCAGAAACCAAGCATTATGTCCAGATTGTTCTCGAGTATGAAAATCAGTACTCCAAAATCTAAAAATAAATACTGATTGTTTAGCAATTCCACATATACTGGTAAAACCACGGACACGTAAATTAGCGGGTTCCCTTCAGAGTTGCAAAACCTGAAATATCGAGTGAAATCGCATTAGATTTCGCGCTCTGAACAACATCCCAATTTCAGTGTAAATAGTAACAAAATGACGTGTCAAATTGATGGTACGTCATTTGAGTTCTAGATGTCTGATATTGAACTAAACACCCAAGTGAAAGATCACAAACGTCACACATTTTCCTTTTCTAGTGAGGAATACCATACAGAAATTTCGTTATTGCATCAACGAACTGTTCCGAATGTAAAAACAAGAACATATGCCCTCCGCCGAATGTAACCAGCCTTGAGTTTCGAATCTTCGAATGCATCTCTTCTGCAAACCTGTATGGTGCCAATTTATCTTTTTTACAATGCAATATTAGACACAACAATCATTGGTATACCAAGAAAAAACGAAGTGCGATTCGCTTTACGAATTGACACTCCGTTTAACATGTCATTTGTCGTTTTACACCTCTGAAGAGAACCCGTTAACACGTATATCCGTGGTTTTGTAAAGAACACGAATCAGTTCTTCTTTTGCCCTTCAACTACAGCTACAACGCCGCCCATAAGGTTGTGGAAACTCGTATTCACAAGTCCATTCTCTGCAAACCGCTGCCTCAACTGCTGTTGAGAATCAAACTCAAGCGAAGAATCGTGCAGATATTGGTAAGCGCTCTTTCGCTTAGCTGTTACCTTCCCCATGGCGGGAACCAGCCAATTGAAGTAAAGCCAATACACCTGCTTAAAAATAGGAGCGGAAGGCTTGGCCATGTCTAAAGACACAATCCACCCGCCAGGTCGAACGACTCGGTGCATCTCTTGAAGTGCTTTATCAATATCAGGGACATTGCGCAAGCCCCAGCCTACAGTTGCAGCATCAAACGAATTGTCCGGAAACGGCAGTTCCATTGCATTCCCTTGAGTTAGAGTAATACGATTCTGACAATCTGAAGCTTTCATTTTCTCCTTACCGACTGCCAACATCTGCTCTGAAAAATCAAGCCCTGTCACGTGACCACTTGGACCAACTGTTCGAGCAATTTCTAAAGTGAACTCAGCCGTACCACAGCATACGTCTAAAACGTTCATCCCAGCAGTAATTCGTGCTCGGTGAATGGCATATTTACGCCACGAACGATCCTTACCAAAAGTCATCAACGTGTTCATTAAGTCGTATTTTTTAGCGATTCCATTGAACATCTCACGTACGTAACGTTCCTTTTGACTCTTCGAAGGCAGCACCATTGGAAAATGACCCCTAACAATTAGAACCTAGTAGTCAATTTTACAGAGCTCACAACACCGAATCAAGGTAAAGATGTTAAATCTGCAAAAAGGGACTTCACTTGAAGTCCCTTTTTGCATTCGACAGTTGCATATTGAGCTGCAAACTGACCCTTATTTTCAGATCATCTTTTTACGTGAGCTTTTACCTCTCATGATTAACGTTCTATTTGGTACTGTGTCAATAGAGTAGACAGTCTGAATTTGTCCGGTTGCCCTTTCCTCAGGCCGCTTTCGAGCGATAGTATAACCGCTCAAATTGGTCTGGG
>JAKADF010000500.1 GCA_021820805.1 Bacillota bacterium | reverse complement strand
ACCGATTCTTTACGGCAATCCAAGCTGCAATGGTTGATACCAACGTAAATACGATTAATGTATAGCCATTCATCAGCCATGTGGACATATTGGTCGTACTAATCATGTTTGCAGCAATATTCCCCATACTCGCACCTGCGACCCAGTTGAAAAATGTTAACTGGGTTAACTGGGTACTTCCAATCCAACGTACGAGAACCAAAAGAAATCCAAAAGTCACAAGTGTACTCACTGTGGAAAATAACCATGGAATTTGAATGAGCATAAACATCTCCAGCGCCAAAATTTTTAACTACCTGTATTATTTTTAGATAGTTTGCCCTGGAAAGGATATTTCATCCATATTACAACAGCGTTAAACCTTCATAACTTACTTAAGTCAACGGACGGATTCCTACGGTACATCTAGAAATACAAACTAATTTATCCTCATCATTCGTAATTCGCACATCCCACACCATGGTTGTCCGGCCCTTATGTACGGGAATCGCCTTCGCAGTTACATATCCATCACTGACAGACCGAATATGATTTGCATTAATTTCAATACCAACTGCTGTCTCTTTAGACGTATCAATATTTCGATAAGTTCCAAGGCTTGCCGCAGATTCAGCAAGCGCAACGGAAGCACCGCCATGCAATAAACCAGCAGGTTGTTTCGTTTTTGACGAGACAGGCATCTTCATAACAACATAGTCTGCTTGAAGTTCAACAACTTCAATTCCTAATGCCTCCATCATAGTCCCTTTAAACATGTCTTCCATCCTATTCCCTCCGAGCAACAATCTTAAATTCTTATGTGAGAGAAAGAGGTGCAAGGCCCCCGTCCTTATACGGATTCAAGAGTTGATAAATTGATGTGAAACATGGCGTGTCGATATTTTTACTTTTTGCAATTTCAATCATCGCACCTTGCAGACGATCTAACTCAATTGGCAATTGCTTTATCATATCCCGATGAAGTGAAGAAGTCATAGCAGGTGAAAGACGTTCCATTGCCTGTATCATCTTGCTTTCTTGCGTGTCTGGCAACTCGATGCCGACTGCACGTGCTACACGACATCCTTCTGATATCAGGCCCTTTAAAAACTCACGGGTAAATGGATTTGAAAGCGCTGCCCCTATTGGCTGCCTCGTTCCCGCTGTAATGCTGCTGAGGCTGGTCAAGAATAGAAATTTTTGCCACATATCATACCGTATACGATTGCTTTGACGAATCGGAAATCCGCCTTTCTTTAATTCATTCTCTAATTCTTCAAGCCATGAAGAGTCGATTTCTCCAAATGCTCCAAATACCATATCGTGCATTTGACTTGTATGCTCTATTTCACCATCTTGATTGAGAGTGGATTCTATCGTGCATGTACCGCCAAGAACATGGCTTTGACCGAACATATCAATAAAGGTATCTACGTGTTTGATGCCGTTTAAGATTGGTAACAATACGGCACCTTTTTGTACGAATGCACTGAGAGATGGCAAGGCAGCATCTAAATGATAATTTTTCAAGGCTACAATCACGACATCCGGCTTGTCCACCTCACTAGGTGTCGTGATTACGCTCGGTTCAATGGAGAAGTCACCATGAACACTATGTACACAAAGCCCATTCGAACGAAGCAATTGTGCTCGTTTCTCTCTTACAAAAAATGAGACATCAACCCCCGCATGAGCTAAACGTCCACCAAAATAACCACCGACAGCCCCAGCACCCAATACAATAAATTTCATATGTTCTCACCCCTTAATCATAAAATGGACTAGTCCATAATTTCTAATTTTAGCACAACGTCACATTGGACTAGCAATTATTCAAATATTCTCATATCATATAAACATAGCCTGTTTTGAAAGGAGTGCAAACGTACATGACCATTTCTGTAAAACGAAATCAACAAGCATGCTGCACATGTATTTTCTGGGGAGGTAAGAGACGCCTCGCGACAGAACAATTTGATGAAGTGCATACTAACGAAAAAGAAACCGGGCTTTGTAACGGGCCTGGTACGATAAACCGCTACGAGACAAACGCCCTGAATAACTGTCCACTTTGGCGAGAATTGTAAACGCTTACGACAGCCTTGCCAACACCGTGTCCTGGTCATATGTTTGCTGTACTCTGTTAGTGTTGCAGTAAAGATGAATGTACCAGGGCCAGCTTATACGAGCTGGCCATTACTTTTCTACTTAGAGATGCTGTTATTCCTCTTTTTAATTATTAAATGTGTTCATCTACCCACCGAATTGCTCCCATTCTTTCATCCCATGATTGTGAAACTATATCGAATACATTCTGCAAATTATCATGTTTATTCCTGCGTTGAATGATTTCCACCAAATACAGTGCCTCTCGCGGGATTCTAAAGAAAGCACGAAACAGCTTTTGATGGATACTGGTAAGGTTTTGTAATCGATAGCCTTGAATGGTCGATTCAATTAAATCGATACGAAATAAAGCAGTATTAGAAACTGTTTTTGCGAGTTCCTCTATACCTAAACCTGTTGACAAGCGTTCCCAGTCGATAAGCCGAATTTGATCTTCAACAACAACAACATTGGGGCTTGTCACATCTCCGTGAGTAAAAGTGCACAGGCCGCATCCGCACGTTACATTTTCTTTGGCTTCTTGTATTTCGTTGTCAGTTGATTCCAGAAGGCTTATACATTCACTCCGATGTTGTTTGTACCATGATTCAATATGAGACTCTGCTTGCAATTGAGTTTCTTTTTTTAAAGTAAATAATGCTCGCGAGACCCTTTTTTTGCGCTGCTCAAGAAAACTGCGTGCGGTCACCTCTTCTGCTTTTACATGTGCCAAGTGCAATAAACGAAGGTTGTCCCCAAGCAAAAACGCATCTGTAATCGTATAGCCGTATGGCCTTCCGTCAATCCATTCAGTTATATACAGCAATTTGCCTTGCCAGCGAACTGTGATTACATCATCTATCGTTTTTAG
>JAKADF010000499.1 GCA_021820805.1 Bacillota bacterium | reverse complement strand
CTTTTGGCTCTTTATTTCCGTGATCACGGTTACGATGTTGAAGAACCCGGAATCGGCGGTAATGATGGTGGGGTCGATTTGGTCATTACTGACAGGCGCACGAAAGAGCGTACCGCTGTTCAAGCGAAACACTGGGCTGATCGTCGTCACGTCGGGCCAAATATCATCCGTGAACTGCACTCGGCACGTCTGAACACGAAACCTTCTTGTCTATATGCAATGCTTGTCACATCGTCTGACGTTTCAGCTCAGGCACGCAAAGAAGCACAAGATAGGCATATCGAGTTTTGGCACGGGGCAACGCTTGTACATAGGCTGGAGAAGTGGGGCAAGTGGCAGGGAAATCAACGGCGTAGGCGTTCAAAGTGATGCGTTGTCGCCTAAGAGAAGAGAGGTCGGTAAAATGGGGATAAAGATGTCGGAGGCTTATTATAAACCTCAAAACTGCGTTATACGTGTAGATGAGGCCGAGACGGTGAAGGCTTCTGAACTCACGAGTAATTTATATTGTAGCTCCGAAAATTGCATGGCACGGTTGAAGTTTGTTCATTCCTACAATAAAGGTGAAGAGAGCGAAATAACCGTTCCATCACATTTCGCCCTTGTTTCCGGCAGCGACAGTCCTCATAGTGATGATTGCCAGTACAATGTGGGGGAACAAGTTAAAATCATTGCGCGTAAGGCCGACGACATGATGCAGAGCATAGCGGATGGTAAGTACAAATTCAGGTTACATCTTCTATTTGGTGCTTTAAATGCAAGGGAAGGCGAGTTAGTTGGTGCTCCAGCACAGAGTGGTTCAAACACTCGTGGGCAAGTCGAGACTACTTACACAACCAAAGGTAGATTAACGGCATATTTGTCAACTGCAAGGAAAGTTATGGAGTTGCGCTCAAAGATAGAACTGGAACGCGACATCGCTCAATATGTCAAAATTCAATTTCGAGGAGATACTATTCGGTGGGCTGATTTTTATTTTGAGCGTGAAAACCTGTTTCGCTGCTACGAACGAGTTAATAATCACAGTTACCCAATCTGCATCGAAGGGGAAGTAAGAACAATCCAGATTCCGTCCAACAGCCGTAAAAACGGAATGATACAGTTGAAAACGATAAGTGTTCAACCAAGCAGTGATGGGTACAAACGCATTCCTATGGTAAAGCTTTATGTGGTTAATGGAATTCCATTGGAAAGCATTACAGCGGGAACAAAAGTGGTCGTCTACGGAATTCCTAAATCAAGTTTAGTTCGTAATGATGATGCCCGGTGTATCTGGTTGAACATATCGATGTCGGTGAACCACAGAAATCAACTTTACGTTATCCCTGACTAAGAACCTTCTCAGTGTTATTACGGGGATTGCATTGCCCTCTATCAGCGTCAAGGCGTGGATTCCCTCTTTATACGGAAGAGGCACTTTTTGTGTGAACTACTAAGTCAAGTCTCTCAACGGTCCGCCAGGCCGAGTCACACGATTGAAGCATAAGGTTGCCTCATTGAGTCCCTACATAAATTGTATTAGTGAGGCATTTCTTTGCGCAATCCATTGATCTCTTCATGTGTAAGTCCTGTTAATCGAGCGACTAACTCGACTTCCATTCCCTCCGTCAGCATGTTCTGGGCGACTTCTATAGCCTTGAGTCGTTCGCCTTTTTCTCTTCCATCTTCTCGTGCTCCATGGATGTTCGAGTTCCAGTCATGAATCGCTTTTTGCCGTGCTTCGTATAGTTCACGTGCCTCCCGATCCTGACTCAAGAATTCCAGGGTGGTCAATGCTTTTTTAATTGCCGGTTCCTCCATCGCAAGTTCCTCCATTCTTTCTTGCCCAGGTCCCAACAAGAACAGCGTCCAGCGCACCAATTTTCGTTGTTGACCCACCGCGATTTCGCGTAGTTTCTGCAGTTCAATCATATGGATTTCGATGTCATTCGTCAGGATGAGACCGGTACTGTCTTCCCGCAGATGAAACGTGTTGTGGTAACGGTCATTGTCGATGTAATTGAAACCAAGGATGTTGATGGTTACCGTGCGGCAGAGACTCCGATAAATCTCCCCCTGCACCAACTGGCTCCCATACATTCGCGCCCAGTAGTAGAGCGAACGCTTCTCCATATCTTGCTGATCTCGAAGCTGAATCTCGATATTAATCAGCGTTCCGCTGGCTGTCCGGGCCTTGATGTCAAGGACGGACATCTTATCATAGACTGTTGTCTTGTCGAGATACGGGTTGAGAATTTCAATCTCCGTCACGCCGGGTTCATTGGCGGACTCAAAGACTGCATTAAGAAAATCGAGCAAAATGTCCTTATTTTCCTCGATGCCGAATATGCGTTTAAAAACGAAGTCGACGCTGGGCTTGAGTAGCTCCATGATTATCACCTATCCCAGTTTAATCATACCATATCATAGGAATACTACTCATCTATTCAACGGAATTTGACCCTCACATCAATGCGATAATTGTCCCTCACATACTCGATCCGCTCAATAATCTGTTTGAGCAACCGGTTCTTCTCCTCGGGCATGCAGTCGAGTTGTTTCCACACCTCCTGCAGTTGTTCAATTCGCTGTAGCCGATCCTGGTCCGATATCGGGCCACCGACCTGCAGTGTCTCCTTCAATTGCTGAATGTCGTTTTCTTTTTTCATGATCAGGTCCTTTTGGTGGCCCAGACGTGTCCGATATTCCTGTTTGGTCAAGTCTCCAGATACATATATGTCCTTCAGACGGTTTAAACCTTCGTGCAGCGTCTCGAGTTCCGTTTCCTTTAACTTCAGTACCATTTGTGGGGTCATGTCTGGAGAATCCGATGTTTGAATCGGTTTCGAGCGGATTTCCTCCTCATAGTCGCGAAGGCTCTCCATCACGGCCAACTCAATATGCACAAGATCCGCACCGGGGTTGCCGCAGCGGTTCCCGTACGGGTCGATTTTCTGGCACTTCTTCACCAGCAAGGTACC
>JAKADF010000498.1 GCA_021820805.1 Bacillota bacterium | reverse complement strand
GTCAGTGATGCACTTACCGCGACTCAAGCCCTTGGTGCTCATGAACGCCAAACGTTTTTCGGGCCAGTGATTGGAGGAACCGGAAGCAACGGAAAAACAACAACTAAAGAGATGCTGGGTGCCATATTCCAGGCACTTGGACCCTGCTTATACACAAAAGCAAACCAAAACAACGAATTGGGCTTACCTCTAACCATTCTACAACGAAATGAGTCACATTGTTCCATCGTTCTCGAAATGGGAATGCGTGGGTATGGACAAATTGAGTCACTTTGCAAAATAGCTCGCCCGACAGCCGGAATAATTACTAATATTGGCCAAAGTCATCTTGAGCTTTTAGGAAGCCAAGAAGGAATCGCGAACGCAAAAGCGGAGTTACTTGATGCACTGCCTAAAGATGGTGTTTGCGCCTTACCGTTTGAAGATGAATGGGCGAAAAAAATATCAGGCAGATTTCAAGGAACCCCGTTATGGTATGGTTTTGATTCTTCTGCAGATGCATATCCAACTGACATTCAATCAAACTCAAAAGGAATTACTTTCATTGCACATGTACTCGGCCAAACGGGTAAAGTTTTTATTCCATCTTTTGGTCGGCATAATGTACAGAATGCACTCGGCGCTTTACTGATTGGCCGAGCGTACAACCTTGCTTTGTCCGATATGGCTGAATTTCTTCAAAATTTGACCGAAACATCAGGGAGACTTCACATTGTAGAAGGCAGAGATGGCAGAACGGTTATTGATGACTGCTATAATGCAAGTCCGTTATCCGTCAAAGCAAGTATAGACGTTCTGGCTGACTTAGTAGAAGGCAAACCTGGAGCAGTCATTCTTGGCGATATGTACGAACTAGGAGACTACACAGAAGAGGGCCATCGAGAAGTTGGTTCTTATGCTGCAAGTAAAAATTTCGAAACAATTATTGCTATTGGTTCTTTTGCAAAATGGATTGCCGAAGAATCGGTGAAATCCGGAGCACAAACAGTTCATACTTTTGATTCTGTTGAATCTGCGCTCAGTAGTTTGGACAACATTTTACCATCGGACTCAACCGTCTTAGTTAAGGCGTCTCGCGGAATGCACTTTGAACAAATTGTCAACTATCTAACATCATCCTGACACAATTGACAATAGGCGATGGTGCATCACGTGTCCAAAGGGCAGTCAATGGAGGTCATAGGTACATATGAATGCACGACGCTTATTTTTATTCAACGCGATCATCTTCATTGTTATTATCGTAGCAGGATTTGTAGGATATTACTTTTATAATCAATCGACATTATACTTAACAACCGATGACGCACAAATAACTGGCCAGGAAATCACAATCGCTTCACCTGTTGCTGGAAAACTTACAAATTGGAATGGTACTGTCGGAAGTACATTTAAATCTGGTGACACAGCTGGTGTTGTACAAACTGAAGTAAACGGGAAACCGCAAGATATTAATATCACAATGCCGCAAAACGGAACGATTGCACAGAATACCGCCGTTACAAATGAATTTGTCGGTCCTGGAACACCACTTGCTTATGCATTTGACATGAAAAACCTATGGGTTACTGCAAATATTAAAGAAACGCAGATTAGTTCTGTGAAACCAGGTCAAAGTGTCGATGTTAGTGTAGACGCTTATCCTGGCCGCATACAAGGTACAGTTGATTCAATTGGTCTCGCGACAGCAAATACTTTTTCCTTGCTGCCCTCACAAAGCACAACTGCCGACTTTACAAAAGTAACTCAAGTTATCCCAGTAAAAATTACAATACAAGGTTATCAAGGTATTGGACTCACACCAGGCATGAGTGTGACTGTCAAGATTCATAAATGAGGAGGGTGACGCATGGTTAGCAAAAGCGCCGCTCGGCCCTCCAGCATGGAAGAAGAGTCGCAACATCGTGGGACAGTTCTTGCTGTATTGGTGCTTGGAGCATTCGTATCAATTTTAAATCAGACATTGCTGAACGTTGCCATACCAAAGCTCATGAATGCGTTCGATGTATCAGCTGATACCATTCAGTGGCTATCGACTGGCTATATGCTAACAAATGGTGTTCTTATCCCAATCACAGCATTTCTGATTGGCACTTTTACGACACGCCAACTATTTATATTTGCAATGGGGTCATTCACTGTCGGCTCATTCATTTGCAGCATTTCGCCAGGTTTTACAATTATGATGATTGGCCGCGTTATCCAAGGGATTGGCGCAGGTATCATTATGCCGCTCATGATGACGGTAATATTAAACCTGTACCCGCCGGAAAAACGTGGCACTGCCATGGGTACAATTGCTATTGCTATGTTCTTCGCTCCTGCAGTAGGACCCACATTATCGGGTTGGATGTTAGTACACTGGACTTGGCGGCTGCTCTTCTATGTGGTTATTCCAATCGCAATCGTTGATATAATTTTAGCTGCTGCAATGTTAAGAAATGTTACAGACCAAATTTATCCAAAGTTTGATACTTGGGGATTTTTCACATCGCTAGTTGGATTTAGTACTTTACTATATGGATTTAGCGAAGCAGGGAATAAAGGATGGTCAGATGGCATTGTTATCACGACAATCAGCGTTGGAGTAATATTCCTTCTGCTGTTTGTGATTCAAGAAGTAACAGCGAAGGACCCAATGCTTGATCTCTCCGTTTTTAGATATTGGATTTTCTCGCTAGGAACAATTATTAGTTGTGTTTTAAATATGGCAATGTTCGGCGCGATGCTGCTCGTTCCCATTTATCTGCAGAATATCCGTGGATTTACTCCCCTTCAGTCTGGTCTCGTTTTGCTTCCAGGCGCAATAATAATGGGAATTATGGCTCCAATATCTGGAGCACTCATGGATAAGCATGGCGCCAGGCCGCTCGCCATTATTGGCCTTATTATTACAGCACTTACAACATGGCAGTTTTCTCATTTGACTGGACAAACCACACTTGGCCACGTTGTGCTTCTATATA
>JAKADF010000497.1 GCA_021820805.1 Bacillota bacterium | reverse complement strand
AGCAACACATCGCAAACCATTTCCGCAATTTTCAGCTTCAGAACCATCAGCATTAAAGATTCTCATCCGTACATCAGCAACATCCGACGGTCCAATTAGAATCATCCCGTCCGATCCGATTCCTTTTCGAACATCACTGATTTCTATAGCAAGTTTTTTTAAATCAGATTCTGCAATCTTCTCTTCAAACTCAGAAATATATACATAGTTATTTCCCAACGCATGCATTTTCGTTACGCGCATGAAGTCACCTCATAGGTACAATCTTTTACCATTATAATTCAGGCACTACGCTAGAACCACAACAAAAAATAAGATTGCATTCAGCCGCCGGTGCGTAGTATACTGTTCCTGCTGACCATCTATATGCGGTCATGGCGGAATTGGCAGACGCGCAAGATTCAGGTTCTTGTGGGCGCAAGCCCGTGGAGGTTCAAGTCCTCTTGACCGCACCAAAAAGGAAAACTCGTGTTTGCAAGCCTTTTGAGTGAATGCTCAAAAGGCTTTATTTTTCTCTTAGAAGTGAATACCAAAATAGAACTTAATTCTACTCTGAGCTTTAGCACTGAAATATTTCCAAAATCATAGGGCGGCATTTTCATAAGTGATATATTGAGATTACGTTGTAAATCAAGACGGTACGGAGGATGCCTCTTTGAAAAAGTGGTCATATTTGTTCATTGTAATCGGTGCAATGTTATGGGGCATTATATCTATATTTGTAATTGGACTTCGCAATATTGGGTTCTCGTCACTTCAAATTGTTGCTATTCGTGCAGTCGTAACAGCATTACTTTTTGTTATATTCGTATCTTTTACAGACATATCATTACTAAAAATTAAATTGCGGGACATCAAATATTTTATTGGAACTGGAATTTTAAGTATTGCCTTTTTTAATTGGTGCTACTTTACCGCTATACAAAAAACTTCTGTCTCAGTTGCAGCCATTTTGCTTTACACTGCACCTGCATTTGTAACTATTTTATCGCGCTTTTTATTTAAGGAATGGTTTACATACAAGAAGATTATCTCACTTGCAGGCACATTTATCGGTTGCGCGTTTGTAGTAGGCCTCCTGCCAGCCACAAGACTTTCCGTGTCGTTTGCTGGAATGTTGATTGGACTCGGGGCAGGTTTCGGCTATGCACTATACAGCATTTTTGGTAAGTATGCACTATTAAAATACCGTCCAATAACAGTCACGACATACACATTCCTGATTGCGAGCATTGGTCTTTTGCCAATCAGCGAAATCTGGGAGGCACATGCTCTATTTTCAAAAGCAAAAGTCTGGTTATATGGAAGCGGATTGGTCCTTTTCTCCACAGTACTTGCATACTCATTGTACACATTCGGTTTGTCCCATGTAGAATCAAGCCGTGCCTCAATCATGGCAACGATTGAGCCCCTTGTTGCAACATTGGTCGGTGCGATTTTCTTTGCACAGTCGCTTACAATATGGCAAATACTTGGGATTTTGCTCATTATTGCAGCAGTCATTATGATTCAAGAAAAACAAAAAATGACACCGTCTGCAGCCAATGTACCAGCAAAGTCATCACGGTTTTAAAACGACTTTAATACAATTGTCTTCTTTACGGTCAAAAATTTCATAGGCGTGCGCAGCATCTGAGAGAGGCAACTTGTGAGTTATAATATCTGACGGATCGAATTTATGGTTTTTGATTTTCTCAAACAACTGTGGCATAAGATGAACCACTGGGGCTTGGCCCCATTGTTCCGCCTTGCAGTTTTAGGGCAGTTTCAACAGTTTCCACGAAGGTTATTTTTCCATCCATTCCGGCACAATCGATAACAACGTCTGCACCGCCATGTGTAATTTCTTTAAGATAACTGCCATAATTCTCTCTTGTTGTAAAATCGAATACTTCTACATGATTTGCTTGGCGCGCGTGGTCAAGACGATATTTAATGTAATCCACGCCAATTACACGTTTTGCGCCTTTCATCCATGCAAATTTCTGTGTTAGCAGCCCAACGGGACCACACCCGAGCACAATAACAGTATCCCCTTTTTGCACTCCTGCCTGCTGGATACCCCAATACGCAGTTGGGACAATGTCTGATAAAAATAGAATCTGCTCATCAACAAGTTCGCAGTCTGACGGAACAACAAAAGGAGTAAAATCAGCATATGGCACACGGATTAATTCTGCTTGACCTCCACTGTAACCACCGTATGTCCATAACATAGCCTTTTTGCAGATTTTGAACCATGCCATGAATTAAATGCAAATCTGAACCGCAAATTGACGTACTTGTTATACGTACGATGATATCATCTGGTTTCTGAATCTGCGGGTCAGGGACTTCTTTAACTAATACATGCTTTATACCTTAGCAAGTTGCAGCTTTCAAGGTGCGCCCCCCTGTAATAAAATTTTTCCGTCTTATTTTGTATTTCACACTTTACTTTCACTCATAAATCGTGTATATTTTGCCTGTATACATTTGCAGTCAAAATATCGTATGATGCTTGAGCCGTTCTTTCTGCGCCTCCAGGGTCACAGAAGGAATGGCTTTACTTAATTTTTACGGCGGCTAAGCAAATGAATAAATGTGATCGTTAGATCCTAGGAGGAGTATTTACATGCAACAAGGTATCGTGAAATGGTTCAATTCTGAAAAAGGTTTCGGATTTATCGAGGTTGAAGGCGGCGACGATGTATTCGTACACTTCAGTGCTATTCAAAGCAATGGCTTTAAGACCTTAGATGAAGGCCAACGTGTACAATTCGATGTAGTCGAAGGACAACGCGGTCCACAGGCTGCTAACGTTACAAAACTCTAATCAAAGAACTTACAAAAAGGCCGCCTCAAGCAGTTTTTGCTGTTTGAGGTGGCCTTTTTCAATTAAACTCGACCAATGCATCCAGTGAAGGTTAATCCTATGCTCAAAAAAGGGTAGATTGACGAAAAGAATTCTGAAAAGGCGCAAGACAC
>JAKADF010000024.1 GCA_021820805.1 Bacillota bacterium | reverse complement strand
GAGCTTGTCCATTTTGAAAAGGCGTAAAGGAGAGTCGATTCATCCAAGCTCAAATAATCTCGTACAGAAATTTGACCTGTTGACTTGAGCATTGTAGTTAATTGATCTGGAACAAATACGGAATGTCCTTCTCCAATCACATGTTTTGCACGTCTTAAAATTTGGCAGACAAGAACGTCACTTCCAACCGTAACTGGATGTAAATATACTTGTGTATACATAAAGTATCTTGCCAAAATATATTGTTCTACTGTACGTAAGGCAGTAGATTTGAGAAGAACCTGCCCATTTTCCAGTGTAAGTGAACGTATTAGACGCGCGATTTCGAATCGACCATAGCTTACACCAGTGTGCAGGGCATCACGCAATAAATAATCCATTCTATCGACGTCAAGCTGACTTGAAATCAATTGTTGAATATAAGTGTAACCGTTTGTTTTTTGGAAAATCCCAACTAAATCATTTGCAAATTGGTCGTCTATTTCAGCAAGGCAGTCTGAAAGTTCCCTGTCTTCAAGAATAATACGTCTCGTCCACGTTTCATGATGCACAGGGTACACTTGTTCAAAAGTATGGGAGAACGGCCCATGTCCGACATCATGCAGGAGTGCAGAAGCAAGAGCAAGTCTACGATCACGCTCGTTATTCGGCCAACCGCACTCCTCTTCAAGATGAACCAACGTACGCCGCATTATTTCATATGCACCAAGCGAATGAGTAAATCGGCTATGTTCGGCTCCATGAAAAGTCAAAAATGAAGTTCCAAGCTGACGTATAAGGCGCAGCCGCTGCATTGCACGCGAATTGATTATTTTCCAAATCCATGGATCTGTTACGACAATCTCATCGTGAACCGGATCCTTCAACACTTTTTCAAATGGAGCCACACTACCACTTCCTATTCGTCTAGGTGGCAAAGGACAAACTGCCTACAGTTCTCTGACTGCTGCCAAGACGGCCTGTGCATGCCCCTCTACTTTTACCTTCGGGAAAATCGCTCTAATTGTTCCTCCCTCATCTAAGATAAAAGTTGTCCTCTCAATTCCTAATGATATCTTTCCATACATATTTTTCTCTTTTAATACGCCGTAAGCTTCACAAATTACTCCATTTGTGTCTGATAGAAGCGGCATATTAAGATCATATTTATTTACAAATTTTTGATGAGACCAAATAGTGTCTCGCGAGACGCCGTACACGACGGCACCTGCATCCGCAAACTCTGGCATGAGATCACGAAATGCACATGCTTCCTTCGTTCAGCCAGGCGTTGAATCTTTGGGGTAGAAAAACAGTACAACTTTTTTGCCGAGGAGACCCTCAAGGGTTACTGTATTGCCTAGCGAGTCTTCTGCTGTAAATGATGGCGCGGGTTGTCCTACTTTCAAATCCAAACTACACCCTCCTCACATAGTACAAGCTAATTTGATTGAATTACGACTTTTACGTTCTTAATTTCAGGATCGTCTGTTCCTTGAACTGGTAAACCAGCTCGAATATTTTCTTCAATATAGTCCACATTGTCTTTCGTAACAATTTCTCCAGGAAGTAAAATAGGAATGCCGGGAGGATAAACCATGATCATTTCAGCAATTGTCCTGCCAATTGCCTTGCAAAGCGGAACTACCTCCGTTTTTGCATAAAACGCTTGTCTTGGCGTCATACAAAGAGGCGGCATACTTGGGACATGGACGACAACCTCTCGTTTATCGAGACGCCCAAAATAGGTCTTAGAAATTTTACTTAAGGCATTTACAAGGCAGACAGCATCCTCTTTGTCGTCTCCCCAAGAAACAATACACAGAATATTATAAAGGTCACTTAATTCAACCTCAATATTGTACTCCTCACGCAAGATATGTTCGACATCGTATCCTTTTAAGCCAAGATCTTTCACACTGATTGTAAGTTTCGTCGGATCAAACGCATAAGTCGCACTTGTACGCAAAATTTCCTTTCCAAAACAGTACAAGCCGGGAATTTGGTTTACCTCATTTCGAATAAAGGCCGCAAGGCCAAGTGCTTTCTCAATCCGATCTCGACCGTGAAGCGCAAGCTCTTTCCGTGCAACATCTAGAGATGCTAATAAGGGATAGGAAGTTGATGTCGTCGTTAACATGCTCATTACTACTTGCACGTGAAGAGGATCAATAAGTCCGGCTTTTACATTTAAAACACTCGAACCTGTCATGGAGCCACCCAATTTATGAACACTAGTTGCTGCCATATCTGCTCCTGCTTGCATCGCTGAAAGGGGTAATGCCTCATGAAAGCATGTATGAACACCATGAGCTTCATCAACCAAAACAGGAATTTGACGCGCATGAGCAAGTTCAACAATTTCCTTTAAGTTCGCGGACACACCGAAATACGTCGGATTAATAACAACGAGCGCTTTAACATCAGGATTTTCTATAAGTCCCTGTTCAACCGTTTCAACGGATAATCCGTGTGCGATACCAAGGACTTCGTCTACTTCTGGATGCAGAAAAACAGGGTGTGCATCTGCCATTATAATGGCTGTTAAAACAGACTTGTGAACATTTCTTGGTACTAAAATTTTATCTCCAGGGCCAACCGTCGCCAGGACCATTGCCATAATCGCGGTACTGGTTCCTTGTACTGAAAAAAATGTAGCATCGGCACCAAACGCAGAAGCTGCGAGTTCTTGTGCATATTTAATAGGTCCAGTCGGGTGATGAAGGTCATCAAGAGGCGCGATATTGATTAAATCTAAAGCTAATACATTATCACCTACAAAATCATGAAAGCTTGATTCCATTCCCCTGCCCTTTTTATGGCCAGGAATATGAAACTGAACAGGTTGACGCTGAACATGGCGTAATAAAGCGCCAAACAAGGGTGTTTCCTTTTGGTTCAATCCTTTATCCTCCTCGATGGTAAAGCACGCCGAGAACGGCGCAAACTACGCTTCATTGTACATCCTTCGAATAGAAGTGTCACACTCCATTTGTGCATGAAGATAAGTAATTTGGGCAAGGTATAGTACATCAATTCTCGAGGAAGCGAGGAAACGTGTCCGTGAGAAATAAAGGGAAATGGATCATCGCACTTGGTACGCTGTTTGCAGCCACTATCTTGCCTACAGACTTTGTTAAAGCACATGCGATGCAAACCGTTTACAATACATCGAAACCTTCCGTTGTTCGTGTGGCTGTTCGAGAGCTTAATCCTTACGGCGAACCGGATCCACGAGGGCGAATCATGTGGGTGCAAAGCATTCCTTTTGACCAATATTGCGAGGATGTATTACCCAATGAATGGGTACCATCATGGGATCTTGAATCTCTTAAAGCAGGTGCCATGGCAATAAAAATGTTTGCATGGTACCACCATTTACATCCTGTCACTATTGACGGGTTTACTTTCGACGTGGATAATACCACCAATTTCCAACACTTTCGGTATTTATCAAGACAACCTGATACGAATAGGGCCTTTTATGCAATCCGGAATTTATATTACGTAAAGCCGAATGGTGAAATTATCGAACTAAATTATCGCGCTGGAATTCGGGATAACCCAAACTGGCAATACCGAAACGCTCAAAAAATGGCTCAATGGGGATCTGAATATTGGGCTAAAAAAGGCAGGAATTATCTACAAATTCTTCAATTTTACTACATTGATCGTGCGTTGCAACGCGAAGTCAAATGAGAAAGGAGAGAGGGAGCACTGCGATGAAACTTCCATCAACAAAAACCCTATTGCTTTCCATTTGTGCAGGAATACTTATCCTTTGTTCACTCCCGAGTCAAAATTCAATATCTACAATAACATCGCAAACAGAAAATGCTATAAACAACAGTACAATAAATAACAGTACAATAAACAACAATACTACAAACAATGCAACCACACCTTCTCCTGCTGAAGGAGCGAAACCTCCTTCTGTCAATAACCAAACTGGCTTCGATCCTTATGTTCCGTCAGCTGCAAAACTTCGTATAGAAGTGATTGACGGGCGAACAAAACAACCGCTTGAAGGTGCTGAAGTTGTACTGATTGAAAATGAGAAAAGATATGTAACAGGTAAGGATGGACACACAGAATGGTTTGATGCACCAATTATCCGCAATCCTAAATATCGTCCTCTTGTAGCCGAACTGCATGGTCAGCTTGGCGTTATTGTTTACAAAAACGGATACAGGGATTCGATACATTTAGGAATTCGCATGCACGAAGGAATAAGATCCGAGGCTACAGTATGGATGTATAAAATTGGACCAGGTGACAGGCGAATAGAGCCGGTTCTATACCAAACCCCCTACCACCATATATGGTTAATCGAAATAGCTGACCGATTTCGACAAAAAACACAAATAGGTGAAGGCCCGGAAAGACCATAATGCAAAATTGGGCTGTTCAAAAAACAAGTAACACTTTTTGGACAGCCCGGGTCATACTATAAATCCTGTACTGCGTCGGAAATGCGGCGTGCTGCCTCTTCAAGACGTTCAACTTCAGCCAACAAACCAACACGCACGTACCCTTCTCCGCAAGCTCCAAAACCAATGCCAGGCGCCACAGCAACATTTGCAGTGTTAAGCAGATAATCTGTGAAGGATGCTGACTGGAAGCCTTTTGGTACTTTGAGCCAGCAAAAGAAAGAACCACCTGGCTTTTTATAGTCCAGCCCATTCCGATTAAGCCGAGAATAAAATGCATCCCGTCTCAATTCATAGGTATTTCGCAGATTTTCTATGCACTTTCTGTCTCCTGTAAGTGCTGCAATACCCGCCCGTTGAACTGCGCCAAAAAGAGAGACATAGTAGTGATCTTGAAGCAGGTTAATATGAGATATTACCGACTCATTACCAACTGCAAAAGCGATTCGCCAACCAGCCATGTTAAAACTTTTGCTTAAGGTATAAATTTCAATACCTACTTCTCGAGAACCAGGTGTTTGTAAAAATGATGGAGGTTTAACACCATCAAACCCTATCGCACCGTATGCGAAGTCATGAATTACAATCACATTCGTACTCTCTGCAAACCGAACAACATCCTCATAAAATTGTTTTGGCGCCGATGCTCCTGTAGGATTGTTTGGATAATTAAGAAACATCAATTTAGCTTTATTTGCAACATCTTTTGGAATAGCTGAAAAGTCGGGCAAAAAACTATTTTGTTCGAGAAGAGGCATTGTTACCATTTGCGCGCCGGAAATAGCGATTCCGCTCCAATAATCCGGATATCCCGGGTCTGGAACGAGTGCAATATCCCCATGGTTCAAATAAATTTGACTGAGTTCTACAAGTCCTACTTTTCCGCCGAACAACACAGCGACTTCTTTTTCCGGATTCAATTCGACACCATACTCGCGAAGATAAAAATCACTCACAGCACGTTTCAGTGCAGGCAAACCTGTAAATGGCGAATATCGATGTGTAATCGGATCAAGCGCGGCTGTACGCAGTGCTTCAACAATATGGGGCGGGGTCGGCAAATCCGGATTACCTTGGCCGAGGTTAATTACATCATGGCCGCTGTGCACACGTTCCTGAACTTTGGACACTAGACTTGCAAAAAACTGTTTCGGCAAACGGTTCATTCTATCAGCTGGCAAAAACCTATCGTTCAAACTTCTCTCCCTCTCCAGTCTCTTTATTTAAAGCCTACATTACTTTTGCACTGCTTGAATACATCCCTCGGTACTTATCAACTGGCGGGCGCCTATGGATATGCTTCTCTCCTTCTGATTGAGCAGCATACATATGTGCTGCGGCAGCACTAATAAATAAAGCGTCTCCAGCTTCAGACACAGAAACGGCCTTTGCGCCAGCAGAAAGTTCGCTTGTTTCTTCCGCTCTCACAACTGCCTGAAACACATCATTACCTTGTTCAACTGGAAATCCCCGATAAGATTGCGTAAAGCTTGCTGCACTTACTGTGAAGTCAGACAAGCATCACATCTCCTTATGAAAAACGAAGCTTTTTTCTCCGTAAAGCTACGCTGAGCGTTAAACCAACCGCAATATAATTGGCAATTAATGAACTGCCTCCGTAACTGATGAAAGGAAGTGTAATACCAGTCGATGGACTTAAATACATGTCCATTCCGATATTTTCAAACACCTGAAAAGCGAACATGCCGACAATACCGATAACAAGGTAAGTACCGAATGTATCCTGTGACGTTCCCGCGATTCGAGCCAGACGATATATTAACAACAAGAATAAAAGCACCAATATACTGGATCCGATGAAACCAAATTCCTCACCTATTGCCGTGAAAATATAATCCGTCCATTGGTTTGGTATCCAATTCCCCTTTGTTTCGATTCCAGCAAATAGACCTTCTCCAAAGACCTGGCCAGATCCTACCGCTGTTTGCGCTAATCGAATATTATATCCCGCTCCGAGCGGATCATAATTAGGGTTTAACCACGTGACGATTCTGTCCGCTTGGAAACTCTTTAAAATATGGTGCTTCACCAAAAAGCCGATAAATGCAGTGGACTCCGTTGGAAACATGAGTGCTACTACAGAAATGCCAACAACACCTGCAATCATCACAACAACAATAATGAAAAAATGAGAGCGTTTTGCGAACACGGTATACATCGTCCCTGCAATGGCTGCTAATACAAGTGCTTGTCCAAGTGCAGGTTCTTTAAGAACCAATGCGAATGGGATAATAAACATAAGCAGTATAGGCCAAACCTTGCGGAATCGATAATCAGGAAATTCGGATTCATCGATTTCAGACATAAATGCAGCAATCACGATGATCATTGCCAGTTTAGCAAACTCAGACGGCTGAAAGTTAAATAACGGAAGCGGAATCCAGCTATGTGCTCCTTGTACCCGAGGCATTGCAAAAACAACAACTAATAGGAACAGAGCAAATCCGCCGATCCACCACCGTTTTTTTCTTAATCCCCGGTAATCATAAACCATCGTCAAAAACAAAGCGATAATCCCTATCATTTCAAACATGGTCTGCCTGGAAACAATATGAGATGGAACATTCGGCGCTGCTTCCTTTCCATGGGTTGCAGCAAGCAAAGCAATAAAGCTGTATACAGCCAAAATCAACAGAGCACTAATCATTGTAAAATCTATTTCCCGAAAATTACGTCGAAGTGTTTCCACATTTATCTCCCTTTAGTTCAAATCATAAACAACTTCACTGGAATAAGGCTTTCACGGCTTCACGGGGGCGATTTGTCACGACTCCCGATACACCCATCCGAATTAATGACCTCATTTCCTCAACATTATCAATCGTCCATACATGGATCGGGATTTTATTCACCCGTGCCTTTGCAATAAAGCGAGGCGTCACAATTTTTATACCATACTCCCGAACAGGAACTTGCAGTGAATCAAAAGGATATTCACTGGGGCTTCTTTTCAAATAAGGCTCCGCAATAAAGCATGCTACCTCTTTTGGTGAGGCACTAGTTGAAATAACTGGACACATCTGTCTCACTTTGGTTAACACATTATGGTGAAAAGACGCAAGTCCCACTCTGTTTAACGCCTTGCAATCGTCAATTTTTTGAATCAAATCCGAAATACGTGCACCAAACCTCGGCTTGATATCAATATTGATCCGAATACCCGAATAACGCAACAAGAGTTCTTCCAAAGTCGGAATTTTTATCCCTTGCCCGCGATACGGAAATGTAATTCCTCCATCCAAGCTGAAATGGTACCCGAAGTCGAGCTGCAAAAGTTCACTTAGCGTCATATCCAGAATAAAGCCGTGGCCATTGCTTGAGCTGTCAACGGTATCATCATGACTTATGACAATCTCATTATCCCGGGTCCAATGGATATCTGTTTCAAGAACATCTGCTTTTGCATCTACAGCAAGGTCAAAGGCTCTAAATGTATTGCTTGGTGCATCAAAACTTGCACCTTGATGCGCGAGTATAAGAGGTTTCGAGGTATCTTCATACAAGTGATGTCTTCCCACCTAATGCCCTCCCATGCGCTAACTCTCTATGCACGCATCTTACTTTCTGTTCATTTAAGCAACCCAAAAATTCATCATATCAAAACTTAACGAACTGTGCATTCGCCGATACGGGCAGGATAAATGGCCCATAGACTATCGAGAAAAGGAGGCGCATACCCATGATTACGCATCACTATATTCGCAAATTCCTGGGCCAACATGTACAATGTCACACACATTACGGGACATTCCAAGGTGTGATTGTCAATTTGACAAAACATCATATTATTCTGGGCGTGGTACCCGCAGAGCATCATCCGAGACAAATGCCAATGGGACCTGGAGGTCCAATGGGTCCAGGACCTGGCGGCCCAATGGGGCCTGGAGGCGGTTGGCATATGGCTATTCCTCTCGCCGCCATCATTGGCATTACCGCCCTTGGCATGCACTGGTGGTAACTCTAAACGCGTCACCTCACCATCCAATTTTAAGGTTGAAACCATTTTGTCCTGAAGGGATTCGAACAACTGTTGTCGAATTTAAGAAGGAATTTTGTTTCAACCAGGGGAAGGTGACGCGCTTGCAGAACAACCACAAACGCCATCAACCAGATTATGTCCTGTTTTTTACTGTTCTTGTACTTACAGGCATTGGCGTCATCACCGTATATTCAGCAAGCACAGTCCTTGCACTCCACAACGGTGTATCAGCTTCATACTTTGCAATCCGCCAATTAATTGCTGCTATACTCGGCGTGATACTTATGGTCGGATTCACTTTTTTTCCATATAAGAAATTATATGAATTGGCGCCGCTTATTTTGCTTATAACCATTGGCTTACTTTTGCTTGTGTTAGTTCCTGGAATAGGCAAACACGCAGGGGGTGCCACCCGCTGGATTGGCACCTCAAGCATTCATATTCAGCCTTCAGAAATTGCAATCGTATCCATGGCAATTTACTTGGCATTTTTCTTCACAAAAAAAGTGACTGTTTTGCACAGTTTCAAGCGAGGGCTCAGGCCGGCTCTTGTGATTATTACAATGGTAACTGTACTTATTTTTGTTGAACCCGATATGGGAACTTCCATGACACTCATTGGAACAGCACTTGTGCTAATTTTCACTTCGGGCATACGACTGAAACCGATTATTATAACAGTTGCTGCGCTAATACCGACTTTATACATTTTAGCTCATACTGCTTCCTATCGCTCAAGTCGTATGATGGCATTTTTCCATCCTTTCCAACATCAAAAAGGAGCCGCTTATCAGTTGATTCAAGGTTTAACTGGAATCGCTGCAGGCGGATGGTTTGGACGCGGTTTCGACTTGAGTGTCGAGAAAACGGGTTATTTGCCAATTCCTTATGCAGATTTTATCTTTGACGTGTTTACTGAAGAATGGGGCATCGTGGGCGCAGTTACTTTGCTTGTTATATTTGCCGTTTTAGTATGGCGTGGATTCCAAATCGCTAAGCACGCT
This sequence comes from Bacillota bacterium, assembly GCA_021820805.1. Next base: position 5,572 of record JAKADF010000024.1, on the reverse strand, counting down.
TCCGACAGATTCGGTGCGCTGCTTTCAATTGGCTTAACGAGTATGATAATAATAAAAACAATTATTAACCTTGGCGCTGTGACATGGTTACTTCCTGTCACGGGAATTCCGCTGCCCTTTATCAGCTATGGCGGAACGTCGCTTCTCGTAAATATGATTGCTATGGGTATACTTCTTAGCATATCTCGTGAAACACTGGAGATAGCGCCTGAGGCTGACGAGTTAGCTGACGTCGTTTACGTTAATGATGTTCGCGATTTTCAGTCAAAAGCAAAGAGAAACAGTCTTGATGAAGTCGGCCTGTTTACTGCGCGAAAACGAGCAAACAAGCAAAGTATGAGTGGACAAGTTCACTCACTGAATACTTGGCAGTCAAAACGTGACAACAGTCATACTGAAAGAGAGTCCCGTTCAGGCTCTTGGCATTCAAAATATGAATCAAGAGCTACTAATGGGCATTATCGAGATCGTAAAATATTACATTCAAAAGACAAGCCTGAAAGGAAATGATACTCAGTGACAAGCGCACAACCTACCCTAATCGATATGGGAAATAACGTATGGCTAATGGATTTATATGAACAAAACCGACCATATCGCACAGGCGGATACCTTATAGAGGATGAACAGCTCACTCTAATTGAAACTGCCTCCGCAGCCTCTCACGATACCTTAATTCGAGGCCTTGCCGCACGAGGATACTCACCAAGCGATTTAGCTTATGTAATTGTCACGCATGTCCATCTAGATCACGCTGGCGGCGCCGGTCATCTTATGGAAAAAGCGCCAAACGCAAAATTAGTCGTACACCCGCGCGGGGCAAGACATATGATTGATCCGACAAGGTTATGGGAAGGAGCAAAGCAGGTTTATCATGAGAGAACGACCGAACTGTTTGGATCTATTAAACCAGTTCCACAAGAGCAAATCCTAATCAAAGAACATGGAGAAACCCTAACAATTGGTAAGCGTACTTTAACGTTTTTTGACTCTCCCGGACATGCAAAACATCACTTTACCATTCTTGACCCGGTTTTAAACGCGCTGTTCGCAGGTGATGCCATCGGCGTTCGTTATCGCCGCGAATTTACAAACTGGGATTTTGAATTTGTTATGCCATCATCTTCTCCAGTCGATTTTGACCCCGATGCAGTACATAGAACACTCTCATTTTTGAAAAATCAGCCTTTTGAATGGGTTTACCATACACACTTTGGCAGGTCACCAAAAGACGAGGCGATTGCCCATACGAATCGGGTTGCTGATGCATTTGCATCTGTCATTGCAAATAGTTATCACCCTAATGTTAAAGTTGAGGAAATCATCAATGCCCTTCAAACATGGATCATTCAAGATTTAACAGGGCGCGGCTTACAACCAGGAGCTATTGAAGCACTTGATATCGATGTGGTGTTAGATGCTATGGGGCTTATCTATTATTATGAACACAAACAGGGCTGAACGCCCTGTTTTTTATTCACAGCCAAGCTTAAATCGATTGCGGATTGGGTACTGAAGGATACCATTGATACGAGTAGATTCAAACAAACAAAGCTCTGTTACTGGAATCTCTTGTTTAGACATCGGTGTTGCTTGTGACAGTTTTGAGGAATCCTTTAACTTCCGAGCTAACGTCAAATGTGCTCGATATGGTCTTATATCAAATTCGATAGGTATTTCCCCTGCGAGACGATTTCGTAACAACTGATTTAATTTCGTTAAAGACGACATGTCGCTTCTTTCGTCAAAACCGAGCCATAAAATCCGATTCTTTGCAAAAGAGCCGAACTCACCTGTCCACAGTAAAAATGGTTGAACTTCTTTCACAGCATCCTGACCAGCCGCTAGCAGTTTAGGCATTTCGAGTGCATCGAGCATTCCTAAAAACAATACGGTAACATGGAGCAGATTTGCATTGGTCCAACTCTCCGCAACAATTCCTTGTTCCATCAACATCTTTTGTGCCATTTTAGCCTCGGACTTGACACTCACTGGAACATCGATTCCATAAAACAGCCTAGGCACGATTGGTTACCTCCTAGAATCCACTAAAGGCAAAGATTCATTATCCATTTACGCTATCTTGAGTGGAAGTTAGTTCCACTTATAAGAATATCGACAACAGCTGAAAGCCCTTTAGCATCTTCATCGTCAAATCGGTCAGTTTCAGGACTGTCAATATCAAGTACGCCTAGAAGGACTCCGTCCTTCACCATTGGAACTACAACTTCCGAGCGTGAATCGGGATCGCATGCAATATGACTTTCGAACGCAAATACGTCTCGCACAACAATCGGAGACCTTTCTTTCACAGCAGTCCCGCAAACACCTCTCCCATATGCTATCCGGATACATGCAGGTTTCCCCTGAAAGGGGCCAAGAATAAGCTGTTTTTCAGATTCATAACAAAGATAAAACCCAACCCAATTGATTCTATCCAAATGCATATTGATAAGAGCAGTTACATTCGCTAGATTGGCAAGTTCATTCTCTTCCCCGTGAATTAGATGCCGAACTTGCTCTGTCAATCCTGCGTACAAACCTTCTTTTGATGTTTCGTCAATTTTCGTATAAGTAAACAAATTAAGACTCCTCTCCTTGCTTTAATTACAATGGATACCTCAAGCAAATCATCGTACAGGGGCACAGAATATAGTATAATCCAGATTGGTAAGCCCTAAAGAAGGAGATATCAACATGCTTGGCATTTGGCTCGGCAAACTTGTTTCTTTTGCTCTTCGATTGCGAGGCCGCAAAGCAACAAGTTTACCTGGAAAATTAGCACTTCGCATTTCCCCGCGACTGGCACCAACGGAAAAACAACAACAACTTCTTTCCTCTCCAAAATGATACGCCAAAAAGAGGACGTTGTCACAAATGATGAAGGTGCAAACTTGCCTCAGGGTATAGCAACCGTTTTACTGCAAAACGCAACCTGGTTTGGGAAAATGCGTTCCAAAACAGCTGTCCTGGAGATAGATGAAGCTACATTCCCACAAGTCGCAAAATATTTGCCCATATGCTTGACAGCTGTAACGAATGTTTTTCGTGACCAACTAGACAGGTATGGTGAAGTCGACACTGCCCTCACAAAAATCTTAGATGGGATAAATCTTACTCATGGCAGTGTGTTGTTGAATGGGGACGATCCATTAGCAAGACATATTGGTCTCCACACTTCAAACAATGTTTATTATTTTGGCATGTCACCAAATTCAGCAACCACCAAAAGCCGCAATCAGATTCGCGACGGTGCTTTCTGCTTGGATTGCGGATACGAACTTATTTATGAACAGTTTATTTATGGACAACTTGGTATTTATAAATGCCCGAATTGTGATTTTTGCCATCCGCAGCTTGATTTTACAGGCTCCTACGACAAAGGTCGCATGACTGTTGAAGAGTCCAATCTGTTAAGAAATGAGGTGACTCTTCCGGTCCAAGGATTGTTTAATGTTTACAATGCCCTATGTGCTGCTTCATCTGCACGGATTTACGGACTTACATACGCGGAAGTCGAAAAAGGAATTGCTTCATATGAAGCTCCGACAGGCAGAATGCAAGTGTTCCATACTGAACCGAGTATGATTTTGAATCTCATCAAAAACCCAACAGGCTGCGACAGCGTTTTGCAAGCAATATGTATGGAACAGGGACCGAAAGTAGTTTGTATTGGAATCAATGACCTGGCTGCGGACGGACGAGATGTATCATGGTTATGGGATGCTGACTTCGAATACCTTACGGATGCTGGTAATGTTACAAACTTCATTACCACTGGATTTCGTGCGGAAGACATGGCTTTAAGACTCAAATACGCTTCGTGTGCACAGTCCCGTATCAAGGTAATACCTGAAGTTGAACAGGCTGTAGACGAAGCAATCGAACTTGGCTGTTTACAAGGCGGTATCCCGGTTTATGTATTAACAACTTATACGCTCGTACACACCACAGCTGATTATCTGCAAGGAAAGGCGACAGAAAATGTCAAACTCGTTGAAAATCGCGCATCTATATCCTGATTTACTAAATCTGTATGCAGACAAAGGAAATATCCTTACTCTTGTTAAACGCTTGGAATGGCGCGGGATAAAAGTAAGCGTGATCCCCGTTGGATTACATGACAAGCTTGAGCTTGCGTCATATCACCTTGTACTCCTTGGCGGTGGTTCAGACCGTGAACAAGCACTCATTGGCGATACACTCCGCCCATTTCAGTCAGAGTGGAAAGCTGCTGTTGAAGCCGGCCTTCCCTTGCTGGCAATTTGCGGCGGGTATCAATTACTTGGTGAATACTATCAACTTCCAAACGGTTCCAAGGTGGCCGGCCTTGGTATACTTGACATGTATACAACAGCAAGTACACCACGACTTATCGGTAATGTAGCTATTAAAACAGAATTTTTTGGTTCAATTGTGGGTTTCGAAAATCATGGTGGTCGAACGTACCACAACCACTTGCCTCTTGGAAAAGTCATATCTGGACATGGGAATAACGGTGAGGACGGCAAAGAAGGAGTTCACTATCAAAACGTATTTGGTACCTATATCCACGGACCGCTGCTTCCAAAAAACCCGCGTTTTGCAGATGCCGTTTTAGAGACAGCACTCACATACGCTGGGATGAAACAAACGTTATCTCCTCTAAATGACGAATTTGAGATTGCTGCACATGATGCGTTCATGAAAAAAAGAATTGTATTTTGAAACAGCTGAACTTAATTTTGATAGCCTGAATAGCCAAATCATATCTGCCTATTCAGGCTGTCATCTCTATTCAATTATCCTCTAAGCTTTGGAGCATCCTCCGGGCCAGTCGAATGTGTCATGAATATGTTGCGCACTGTGTCACTCAACTTAACAGCAGATTTATTCGCATAATCATACTGGATAAGTGTTGATTGCCCTCTTGCGACATACTCCCCTTGTTCATTCCGAATCGTATGTTCCAAAACAAAACTTGAGTTTCCAATTCTTGAAACCCAAGTGTACACAGTTAACCACTCTCCAAATGTAACTTGCGATAGAAAATCACATCTAGCGCTTGCGACAATAAGATTCCACAACGAGAGGTCTAGTGTGGGATTAAATAACTCAAAAATTTCCGTTCGTGCGTCTTCCATATAGGTGAAATACATTCCATTATTGACATGCCCCAACCCATCACACTCAGAAAACCGCACACGCAGACGACGTTCATACATATAGAATCACTCCAACTGGTTCGCGAATATCGCCCATCCAAACCTTTACATCCATTCAAAAGGTCTTTGGCGATCACTATAATTCAAGATCTTTAATTTTTGACTGATTCCGTTCGTCGAAAATATCTGATATAATTTCTCCGTCCTTGCTGACCCCAAGTAATACTACATCCTCTATTGATTTCGCACCGAGTTCTTTTATTTTTTGATTTACCCAATCCATCGATAGTCCACGGTACTCAAGCCTTCTCATATCCACGACTCCATCAATAACTACAGGTGTATACGGGCCTTGTCCTTCATCTGATAAATCAGGACCTTTCACTAGATCTTCTTTTGTTGCTGTTTGCGTAGATTGGGCGGGCAAT
>JAKADF010000496.1 GCA_021820805.1 Bacillota bacterium | reverse complement strand
CCTACTCTAGCCTTGTCGAGTCAAAAGGGAATTTTGTTGCCAGAAGTCCAAGACAACTTGTTTATCATTTAGCTGAACTTCTTTACGACCTAAAATTTGAACGGTTTCATGACCTTTACCAGCAATTACGACACAATCTCCAGGTTGTGCAAGCTCCAATGCAAACCAAATTGCTTTGCGTCTGTCGGGAACTTTATAATAACGTGATCTTGATACATTGTTTCGTTCATACTCCGAAGCCATATCTTTTAATATCGCCTCTGGATCTTCCATCCTGGTATTATCCAACGTTAAAACAGGCAAATCACTCAATTCCAGTGCAATTCTAGCCATCACGGGCCTCTTTAGCCTATCACGATCGCCCTCGCAGCCAAAAACACAATATACCCGTCCTTTCACAAGTTGCCTGACGCTTGAAAGAAGTTGCCGCAAGCCATCCGGATTGTGGGCATAATCAACAACCACCATGACCCCGTCGGTTGATCTGAGAATTTCAAAACGCCCATCCACACCTGTAAATCTTGCAAGAGTTTCAATCATACTCTCGATCGGAATTTGGTGCACAAATCCGGTAGCAATCGATGCCAATCCGTTATATACATTGTGAATTCCCGGAGTCTTTAAGTGGACGGGGCGCCTTTTCCCATGGATATAAAGAGTAAAAAAAGAGCCATTTGAATTCATCTGGATATTCTCTGCCCTTATATCCGCATCAATGGATAGCCCGTATTTTAGTACTTCGGCTTTCGTTGCCTTTGCATATACTTTGAAGCAGGGATCATCCGCGTTTAAAACGGCCGTACAGTGGTTCGGGTCATTTTGAGAAAGGAATTCAGAAAACATTAATTTCTTCGCATTTCGGTATTCTTCGAAGCTCCCGTGATAGTCAAGGTGGTCATGAGTCAGGTTCGTAAAAATACCTGTTTCAAATGTACAACCATTAACTCGACCCATTTTTAATGCATGAGAGGATACCTCCATAACTGCATATTCCGCTTTGTTTTCCACCATAACGTGTAAAAGTCTTTGAATTTCAAGACTCTCTGGTGTTGTATTTACCGTTTTTTCATAATAATCTGCAATAGACATTCCTAGTGTCCCGATGAGTCCACTAGATTTTCCATAATCATTCAGCATCTGATTTAAAAGATGAACAGTGGTTGTCTTCCCGTTGGTACCTGTCACACCGATGAGTTTTAGCTTTTTGCTTGGATAATCATAATAATGGGCTGCAATGATGGCAAGGGCTGCCCTAGCGTCTGGTACAATAACAACCGAAATGGCATTTGGGACAACAACCTCATGCTCAGCAAGGATAGCTACAGCCCCATTACGAGCAGCGTCGTGAACAAATAGGTGGCCATCTTGAACAGTGCCCGAAAGGCACACAAAAAGTTGTCCCGGTTTTACCTTTCTGGAATCGAACGAGATGCCTGCAATATCAACATCCTTTTTTCCCTTAATCCCGCATTCTATAAGCGGAGCTACCAATTGAGAAAGAATCAAATTTTAAATCTCCTTTCAAAACCGCACAACCTGCTACGCTGTGTATAAGAACATTATTCTCAGTGCGATTGGTTTATATAAAGATCAAACTGAGCACTCAAAATATCTTTTATGGAGTGGCGTCTGTATTTTAGCTTTAAGGACTACCCAAATGGCTGTGAATCGATGGGGCATCTGTAGCGCTTTGACTTTAGGCACGTCCATCTGATGCAAACATAGATGCCGTCACACTAATTTCGCGCAAAACACTCCGATACATACTCCCCCCCTCACGTTCCTTGGCGATTTCTCAATTTAAACCTAATACCACAAACGAACTATAAGTTTCCCATGGCCTTTAATGGTCGTAATTCCACTCTATAAACGGACTTGTCAACCGCAATGGACTTAGCAGAAGCAAAATGTACCTGATTTAACCATATTTCATAACAAAGTAAGGCCCATAATAGGCGAGCAGCTCGTTTTCTCTCTCTAAGTGGCGAATTAAAAAGCGCTTCGATCTCTTTTCGCTCGTAAATTCCCTCGGTTTTTGCATTTGGACTGAGTAAAGTAGTAAGGACAAATTCCTTCCACTCATTGAACATCCAGGCAGTAAGCGGAACCGGGAAACCTGCCTTGCCTTTTTTCTGCTAAGTATCTCTTTTGGCACAACATCTGAAAGTGCATTACGAACAATCCACTTACCTGTTTTCCCACGTAATTTGTCACATTTACCCATTTTGAGAGCAAACTCAACAATTTGGCGATCCAGAAATGGCACACGAAGTTCAATCGAATGGGCCATTGAAATTTTGTCCGACTTCGCGAGAGTATTTTCAGGCAACCATGCAAGAAGGTCAAAAAGCGTCATCTGTTGCAACGTACTGTTATTCCTTCCGTTTGTGGCTGCCTCTAAAACTTGTTGAACATATGCCCACGACTTGTCCACTTTCAATTGCCGTGTGTACCCACCGGTCAATATTTTACGTAATTCATTTTCCTGGAAGGCCCCCCCAACACCCTGGTACCACTCTGCTACAGGTAATAATGATTTTCGCAATATACCGGAACCCGGTAGCCCTAGCTTACTTGCCAATTGCAAGGATATTTTCCGTACGGGCTTTGGAACATTTTTTAGCGCATCAAGCCAGTAAACCTGTCGATATACTGAATATCCGTTAAATAGCTCGTCCAACCCTTCCCCGCTAAAAAGTACCTTAGTACCTGATTGATGGGCCAATCTGCAGGCAAACCACAACGGTATAGCGGTAGGATCCGCTATGGGTTCATCCAAATCTGAAATGATTTTTGGCAAGTAAGAAAGTACTTGCTCGGCTGTGTAAACCTCCCAAGTGTGCTTCGCATCAAAGTGCTTGGCCACACTTGCAGCATTTTCAATCTCGTTATATTCACTTAGATTTGTAATCACGCGCGGTGGTGTAAAAGAGACGGTAAAAGTATCCGGTACAACGCCTAAAAGATTGT
>JAKADF010000495.1 GCA_021820805.1 Bacillota bacterium | reverse complement strand
AAGCCCTTGGAGCGTCACACAAACGAAAGTAGCCACGGCGAAATCGGACGCGAAGAATTGGGAAAAGAGCAGAAATCGTCAAGGTTTTATAAGTCTCTTGCAACGGTTACTGATGAAACTGAAACACATTAACATGCTTATTTTTCTTGCCGCACTATGGGGCGGATCATTTTTGTTTATGCGAGTCGGAGTATCTGCGTTGGGGCCATTCGTTCTCATTGAGCTCCGGGTTTTGTTGGCGAGTATCATGCTCATCATTTTTGCGTTGGCAAGTCGGCATCGGATTCACGTGCTACATAGGTCGTGGAAGTACCTCGTGCTTGGCACGATCAACGCTGCCGTCCCGTTTACACTCATTTCCTTCGCCGAATTGCAGCTCAATGCCGGATTGGCTGCTATCCTGAATGCCACAACCCCTATGTTCACTTCCGTGGTTGCTTGGTTATGGATAAAAGATCCTTTTACCGTAAAAAAACTGGCCGGTGTCATTCTTGGCATCGTCGGGGTGGGAATCTTGGTCGGTTGGAGTTCCGGAGGTCACGAATCGCATATTTGGTTTCCTGCATCGTTTTCGTTGCTTGCCGCTCTCTTCTATGGTATTGCGGGTGTGTTTTCGTCTCGGCACTTCAAAGGTGAAAAACCGATGGATATGGCGATCGGCCAACAACTTGGGGCAAGTCTGGTTTTGCTGCCATTTAGCTTGGCAACATTGCCTCATGAATTGCCGTCCCGTGTTGTTATCTTTTCCGTGCTTGGATTGGCGATTCTTTGCACAGCCGTTGCCTACTTATTCTACTTTGCGCTCATCAACAGTGTTGGGGCATTGAAAACTTTGACCGTTACGTTTTTAGTCCCTGTGTTTGGTGTCATCTGGGGTGACCTCTTCCTTGGTGAGCCGATTACATTTCGACTTATTCTCGGATTACTTATCATTTTGTCCAGCGTGGCTCTGATCGTGAATATACGCTTCAAGAGATCCCGCAAAAGGGAGGCCGCCTCTCCCAGTACAGAAAACGCCAGTCTCTAAAAACAGCTTGGATTATACTTCAAGGTTTTATGCAATCCGATTAAAGCACGTTGTAGCAACGCAAGAACAATTTGGCTTATCACAAGAGTGTGATGGAACCAAGTTTAATGTGACCGAATGCGCCGCCGCAAGCCCCTGGCTTAAGCCGGCTTGAGCCAGAGGGGAGGAGGTCTCTATGCGAGTAGCACTGTCCAAGCGACTGCTGTTAATGGAACTAGCAGTTCTTGGACAGCAACTAACGTATGCGGATTTGGCGGCACGGAAGTCGACAATATCGGCATAGGCGGCTACACCGGATTCGGCATCAACGATCCAATTGCGCAGAACGGGAAATCGGCTGGGCAGTATCCTATGCTCCCTGTGCTCCCTGCGAGTGATTTCTCCTTTGACTCGAGCAATAACATTCCCAATCTTATTTTGCCGCAAGGTAGCGGTAACCCACTGTATGCCAATGCAGTTATTGACGTACAGCAATACATTTCTTATTATTAAACCAACAGAGCCCACCACGCCTCTCGAAGAAGCGGACCAAGGCGGGCCCATTGTTTTTTATAGGCAGAGGTGAAGTAAAACTTAATCTAAACAAATTGCGTGCCGCAGGACGTGTCGAACCTTTAAAATCAGAAGATGGAATAATATTATTAGATCGTAAAAATCCCGAACATCGAACATTATTCGAGGAAGATCGGTAATACATGCTGAATCGTGACATTAATAGCAAAAATGTATGAATGAGAAGATTGGACACGGCAACAAAATAAGTGAGAGGTGATTTCATTGACTGCAAAGAGTTTTCCCGTTGTCCTGGAGCCTGCTGAGGATGGCGGATATGTTGTTTCATGTCCTGTGATTCCGGGGTGTTATAGTCAAGGGGACTCTTTACGAGAAGCGCTGGATAACATTAAAGATGCGATTGAACTTTGTTTAGAGGTTTATCGCGAACGTAAAGAGGAAATTCCCGATCCAGAAACGATTACGATTGGGAATGTTGTGGTGCAAGCGTGACACCGAAAATGCCTGTGGTTTCCGCGAAGGATCTCATTCGTGTATTGGAAATTTACGGATATGAATGTGTTCGACAACGGGGTAGCCACATACGTTTGTTGCATCCAACGTTGCCGCCTATTACAGTGCCGGATTATAAAGAAATTCGAGTAGGACTTTTGGCTAAAATTCTTCGAGATGCGCATATTGATGCTGATGATCTTATAAGACATATACAACACTGATGTTCTAAACACCTGCTTCCGCAGGCGTTATTATTTTTGCCCACGAAAATCACGGAAAGTTGGTTGAAATTTGGTACTTCCGCATCTCTTCCATCCTGCACAATCATAGCAGATGGAACAAATGGGAAAGGTAGTTGACTGCTTTGAAGAAAAAATACCTGTTTACCACCATGATGACCGCAACACCCGCACTAACATCATTGTTACCCGCGATAGCACCATTGGAATTGTCAAATTTAGTTTAGTCCCGAAACTCGTAATGCTGGTCAATGGCTACGCCTAGGGAGAAGTGGGTGAAGTCAAGGGAAAGGTGGAGATTTTCCAGACGTAGTTTTCTGGAAAATACGACCTGACCTTGACGAACTAATCCCTAAACAAAATGGGAAACGGTCTTGCGACAGAGTTTTGGAGCAAGACCTTAGCTACCCGTCTTTTACACCACCTTGGACAGCTGGTCTCGGTAATACTGACCACGTTTCATCAAAGGGGGATAGCCATCGTTTGTGGTATAAATTCGTTTCCGGTTATAGTGAATTTCTATAAATCGGAAAACCATGCTTTTGACCACCTCCATCTTCAACGTGGCAAAAAAGGACTCCATTCTGGCGTTATCGTAGCATCTTCCGGTATGGCTCATACTTTGCACCGCACCATACCTGGCCAATGTTTCCCGGTACATCTTGCTGGTCCATTGACTTCCTCTCTCACTGTGCAACAGCATGCCACAGGCTTGATGTTTTTGG
>JAKADF010000023.1 GCA_021820805.1 Bacillota bacterium | reverse complement strand
ATGCGGGCGAGGTGCATATGTTGGAATGTTGTGCGGATGGTTCGCCGCAGTCAGTGCAGATAAACAGCGGCGTGGTAACGGTTTTGGGTGGCAGATACGGCGATGGAAACTCTCCCATAATCGGCATTGCGGGAGGCGAATCCGCAACAATCGTCGGCGCAAGTATCGCCGGAAGTCCGAACAGCGGCACGGGGATCGGCATAACTGTGGGCGGAAACATTCGGATTTCGGATTGTATCTTTGGCCTCTTTGGTGATGCCCTTGGATACGCCGTCACTGTGAGTAGCGCCTACACAGGGGGCTATTCTGGAAGCGCTGGAAGCACGACCGGAAACATTGTCATTTCTAACTGTTCAATGGGTCAGATGAAGGTTATGATAATGAGAGAAGGAGCGATTGAATTTTTTATGTTTCAAGAATCTAGATTTGTGTTCGTTGCAAATGTTTTATGTTTGGATTTTGTGAATACCGAAAAAGCTGTAAATGGGCATCTTACTGATTTGATTACTGATTTAAGGAGTTTCTTAAACTGGCTAGTCGCTGCAGGAGTGCTCGACAACAAAGAGGCACTGATTTCTGCTCAAAGCTTACATGGAAAGCCGCTTGGAGACGAGGTATTAGAAAAGGCACATCAGTTACGAAAGGCAATCCGCATGGTTGCGGACGAAATAACATCGGAAAATCAAATTAAGAGGGGAGATAAAAGTGCACCTGAGGGCAACTTGCCAATCATCGCAACATCCCCGATAGACGAAATCAATGCAATTCTGCGGTTGTGCCTTGGGTACGAGCATATCGATATTTCGAATGGGAATTTTGTTCGTTCTTTTATTTGCGATTTAAAAAATCCGCTCAGTTTGCTGTATCCGATTGCTCATTCGGCTAGTGAGTTGTTGTGCGAAAAGAATCAATCGTTTGTTCGCCGTTGTGAGAATCCAAATTGCGTTTTATATTTCTATGATACAAGCAAAAACCACTCGAGACGGTGGTGCAGTATGAGTACTTGCGGGAACAGGATAAAAGTGGCTGCTCATTATAAACGGCGTCGTAAGTTTAATCCATCGTGATTCAAATCAATTTATTTGTCTTTAAACTGTGATACGTTATGGTAAAAATGTTTGAATGACCAGGGGGAAGAACAATGGAAGTTCGCGTGTCGGATGCGGTGAAAGAAAAACTCAGTGAAGTAAGCTTCAAAGACGGTTACTACCTTAAAGTTGACGCTAAACTTCACCACAGCTGAAAAGGCGACAAAATGAAGTATTCCCTTGTTCAGGCTGAACAAGATAAAAATGATACGTTAGTTCACGTGAGTGGGCTCGACTTACTAGTAGATGAACAAATTGTTGAAGAGGATTATGGCAATTTGTCAATTGATTATTCGTTAGAAAAAGGCTTTGTCATCCATGCAGATGATAAGAGTTTTGCACACCGCAAAATTGTGACTAGACGCAAGGCTGATTTAGTTTTGGAAGAGGCTAGTTGTCAAAAGGCAGAATAAGGAGTACGGGTTTTATTTGAAGCGCAGGCAGGGTCTTCAGATAAAACCCTTTTTTTTACGTTTTATTTGAAATCTATTGACTCATGTAGTTATCTGATAAATGATAAGATAGGCAATTTTGAATAGATAGATTGCAAAAGTGAGGCAGGGATTTATATGAAAACTGACCTGTTGTACGGAAATACGACCCTTAATGTAGAAGTTTCGGATAAAGCAGTCGTAGTTCTGCCAAAGCACCTTAATCCGGTTCCAGATGAGAAAAAGGCAGTTTTAGATGCACTGCGAAACCCTATCGAATCAAAACCTTTGCGGGAAATGGTGAAGTCAACCGACTCAGTTGCAATTGTTATCAGCGATATTACGCGTGCTACGCCGAATCATAAGTTAGTACCATGGTTACTTGAGGAACTGTCGCATGTACCGCGCGAAAACTTTGTGATTGTGAATGGGACAGGTGCTCATCGCGATCAAACAAGAGAAGAGTTTATTCAGATGCTCGGTGAAGACGTGGTAAATCAGGTTAAGGTGATTAACCATCACGCTCAAGATAAATCATCGATGAAAAAGGTCGGTAAGAGCAGTTTTGGACCAGACGTATATCTCAATAAAGAATATGTTGAAGCCGATTTCAAAATTGTGACAGGTTTTATTGAACCCCACTTTTTTGCGGGTTTTTCGGGCGGTCCAAAAGGAATTTTACCAGGCGTTGCTGCGATTGAGACTATTTTAACGTTCCATAGTGCTAGAATGATTGGTGATCCTAGATCAACATGGGGCAATATAGACGATAATCCGCTTCAGGAGATGACCCGCGAAGCTAATCGTATGTGTAAGCCGGACTTTATGTTGAATGTGATTTTAAATGGAAACAAAGAGATTGTTGACGTTTTCGCAGGTGAGTTGTTTGCGGCGCATAAAGTTGGATGCGAAACTGCGAAAAAGCACGCAATGCAGAAATGTGATGAACGTTTTGACGTGGTTTTGACGACAAACTCAGGTTATCCACTTGACCAAAACTTATATCAAGCGGTAAAAGGCATGAGCGCAGCACAACAAATTGTGAAAAAAGGCGGTACCATCATTTGTGCCGCAGAGTGTTCAGATGGATTGCCGAATCACGGTAATTTCGGGGCTATACTTAAAATGCGGGATACGCCTCGGGAAATGCTCGAGATGATAAACGATCCATCTTTCCAAATGTTTGATCAATGGGAAGCGCAAAAATTAGCTATGATATTAATGTGGGCGGATGTCTACGTCTATTCTAGTTTGTCAGATGATATTGTTACCACGGCTATGTGCAAACCAACGCATGACATCGAAGCTACACTTCAAGAATTGAAAGCGAAATATGGAAAGGATATGTCTGTTGCTGTTTTGCCTGTTGGTCCGCTTACGATTCCGTATGTTGAATAAGATCAACAGTATGAGTATAAAAGTCGGTTCACAGCCGAGAACAGCAGGCGGCAACTGTGTAAGAGCGGCCGCAATGGACTACTAATTTAGAGAGGCTGTGATAGTACTTGAAAAACTATCGTGATATTTTAGAAGCTGTTCAGTCAGGTGATTTGTCCATCGATGATGGTCTGAAGGCACTGAAAATGTTTAATACTGAAGATTTAGGATTTGCAAAAATTGACCATCATCGGTCGCTTCGTAAAGGGTTTCCTGAAGTCGTATACTGTGCAGGAAAAACCCCCGAACAATCTGCGAAGATCTTATTGCGGCTCGCTGAATCTGCAACAGGTCCAGTACTTGGCACACGGGCAAGTCAAGCTGTTTATGACCTTGTACGCATGTCCAATTCGGGCTTTGAATATTACGAAACGTCAGGACTGCTTGTTTTGAATCGAGATTTAGTCGAGCATTACGGACAGGTACTCGTTTTGGCAGCAGGCACTTCTGATATGAGGGTCGCGGAGGAAGCGGTGATTGTTGCAGAGACGATGGGGGCAAGAGTGAATAGTCTTTATGATGTCGGAGTTGCTGGGATTCAACGATTACTATCTCATTTAGATGAAATATATGCAGCACGTGTATTAATTGTTGTGGCAGGGATGGAAGGAGCGCTTGTCAGTGTTGTTGCAGGTTTGGTAGACAAGCCTGTCATTGCGGTGCCGACGAGTGTTGGCTACGGATCGCATTTAGGAGGGCTGACACCTATGCTTGGCATGCTTAATGCCTGTGCACCAGGCGTAGGGGTGGTTAATATTGACAACGGGTTTGGTGCAGGCTACTTGGCTGCACTCATCAACAGATTAGGTACAGCCCAGGAGGAATTGCGGTGAAGACAGCACATATCGATTGCGCTGCAGGTGCGAGTGGAGACATGTTTCTCGGAGCATGGCTCGACTCAGGAATTGATGAAGCTCTTTTTCGTACGATGCTGGAGGGCCTTCATATCTCCGGGTATGAAATTAAAATTAGCGAAGTATTTCGAAATGGAATTCACGCATGCAAAGTGGATGTAGTTATTGAAAATGAGGAGCTTCATTATGATGGAGACAGGAGCGGCAATGGGTCAGAAAATCTCTTTAAGATGAAGCTTCATCATCCTCACCGCCATTTACCGGAAATCTATGAAATTCTGGATAAAAGTGAGTTGCCAATTGAGGTGCGTGACAAAAGTAAACAAGCATTTCGTGCTTTAGCGGAGGCTGAAGGCCGTGTCCATGGAATGCCTCCCGAAGAGGTGCATTTTCACGAGGTTGGTGCGATTGATGCGATTGTTGATATTGTCGGCTCTATGGCCCTCTGGTATCTCGCAGGTATGCCGGATTGTTATGTTTCACCAATTGAGGTCGGCATGGGAACTGTAAAATGTGCACATGGAGTGATGCCAGTTCCAGTCCCCGCGACGGTTGCTCTGCTTACAGGCTATCCTACATATTCTTCCGGTGTGATGGGGGAGACAGTAACCCCGACTGGCGCAGCAATTATTCGGACACTTTGCAAAAAGGGTCCTCTACCGACCATAACCTGTAACGCATACGGTTACGGAGCAGGATCCGCCGAGCGTTCCATTGCAAACGTCCTCAGAATCCGCATTGGGAATCCTGTAGATGTCAGTAGCATGAAGGGTACTGGCAAACTGAGTGAAGAAGGTACAGAAGCAGAGTTAGTTGCTGGGGCCATCCGAGAACCAGCTTGTGTCTTGGAGTCGAACCTGGACGACATGACACCTGAATGGTCATCTTATGTTCTTGCAAAATTAATTGAGCTTGGTGCTATGGATGCTTGGCTGACACCGATTGTTATGAAGAAAGGCAGACCAGCTGCACAATTGCACGTTCTCTGTTCTAAAGCAGATAAGGCAAAACTTGTGGAAACTATCCTGCGTGAAACATCTACTCTTGGAGTTCGTTATTACGATGTGGAAAAAACGATGTGGAAGCGGTCGTTTACAAGGGTAGAAACCCCTTACGGATCTGTTCGAATGAAAATTGCCACAGATGCAGCAGGCCGTGCAGTTAATGTTGCGCCAGAATATGAAGATTGCCGGGCGATAGCAGTCGAAAAGGACATTCCGCTCAAGGAAATATATCGTGCAGCCTTTGCAGCAACAGACGGAGTGCTGCAGTAAACATCATTTATGGGCGGATCGCTTAGGTGTTACTTTCCCTTTGCGAATCTCCCTGCAGCACCCCAAGGTCAATGCTAGCCTCTTACAGTTCCATAAAAAGTCGTGTAATGAGTGCAATTCTATTTGGAATTTGATGCATCAGTATATGCTCATGGTCGGCGTGTGCACCGTCGCCGACAGCACCGAGTCCATCGAGTGTCGGAACACCAAGAGAACTGGTCGTGTTTCCGTCACTCATGCCTCCTACGCTTGCTTCACCAATTGTAAAGCCTTCTTCAGAACCGATACGCTTTGCCAAATGGAACAGTCGCTCTGTCTCGTTTGTACGTTCCATCGGTAATTTATCAAAGCCGCCTGTTACCTCTATACGGGTACCTTTTAGCATAGGAGTTAATGCGTGCATTAAGTCTGTCAGCTTTCTCGCTTCATCGGCAGTTTTTGCACGGACATCGATACGGACTTCCGCATAGTCTGGGACTACATTGACAGCTGTGCCGCCTTTAATGAGTCCAACGGAGACGGTTGTGCCCGTTGTATAATCTGTAAAGCCTTGGGCTTTTAAGATTTGATGAGCTAATTCTTCAATTGCATTAATGCCTTTTTCGTGGTCATTGCCAGCATGGGTGGAATGGCCAAATGCACGAATGCAAAATTCACCGCCGCCCTTTCGGCTTGTTTTTAAATCAGTAAGGTACGCTGGTTCCATGATGAGAGCAGCGCTGCTCTTTTTTGCCTCTTCGCGAATTGTTGCAACGGAATAAGGGCTTCCAATTTCCTCATCACTGTTCCAAATGAATACAATGCGTTTGTTTGGTACAAGTCCCTTTTTAATTAATGCTTTCAGCGCAAAGTAGCTAAATACAATACCAGCCTTCATATCGAAAATCCCAGGACCGTATATCTTATCATCATCAATTTTCCATGGCTGTTTCAAAATTGAGCCAATTGGTTTAACTGTGTCAAAATGGCCGACAACGAGAATTTGTTCGTCTCCTTGCCCCCACTCAACACGAATCAGGTCCCCCACTTGTGTCTGTGGAATTCGCAAAACATCACATCCGAGTTCCTGAAACCGAAATGCAATTAAGTCTCCCATGTGATCTACTGCAGTTTTATTATTTGTCGGAGATTCAATGTGCACATAGCGTGAAAGCTCGTCCACAATCTCTGTCAATCGTTCCCTAAAATAAGAGTGCCAAATTTCTTCCATATTTACTCCTCCTCGCCCAGTAAAAACCACATCTACTCAATGGTATCAAAATTCGAACAGAATTCCGACACTTGTCCCCATATTCTTACATAAATGATTTTGATCAAGTACACGGGGATGAAATGTGAGTACTGTAATTGTAAGGAAAAGTCCCATTTGTTCGGCGAGCAAAATTCGTCCGGAGGTAATGACATGCAACCTGTGTTAGAAGTAGATAATTTACAGATTCAGTTTCCGATAGATGAAGTTTACTATAGTGCTGTAGAAAAACTGAGTTTCTCAATTCAACAAGGAGAAACTCTTGGCCTTGTCGGTGAATCCGGCTGTGGCAAGAGCGTCTCATCCCTTGCTATTATGCGCCTCTTGTCTAAAAGTGCTCATGTAAGTGGAAAGGTTTTATTTCAAGGCAACTCACTCTTAGAAATGTCAGAAGATGAAATGAGAAAAGTTCGAGGAAACCGAATGGGAATGATTTTCCAAGAACCGATGACATCGTTAAACCCGGTTCTTCGTATCGGAGACCAAGTGAGCGAAAGCTTAATCCTTCATAAAGGATTATCTAAGCGTCAGGCTTTGGCACAGTCTATCGAGTTACTCGATAAAGTTGGGCTGCCAAATCCAAAGCAGGTGGCTGAAGGATATCCTCATCAACTTTCTGGTGGAATGAGACAGCGCGTTATGATTGCTATTGCGATGGCTTGTGAACCTGCGCTGTTAATTGCGGACGAACCTACTACTGCGCTTGACGTAACAGTTCAAGCCCAAATTCTTGATTTAATGCGTAACTTGGCAGAAGAAAACAATACAGCCATCCTATTTATCACGCATGACCTTGGTGTAGTGGCTCAAATGTGCGATCGCGTTGCGGTTATGTATGCAGGGCGCATTGTCGAACACGGATCTGTACAGCAAATCTTCAGTAATCCCTGTCATCCTTATACAGTAGGGCTTTTGAATTCCGTTCCGCGTATATCCGGCGAACGCACTAGATTACAACCGATTCCAGGTAATGTGCCTCCAATTACAAATATGCCCTCCGGATGCAAGTTTAAACCGCGTTGTCCAAATCCAGAAGAACTGTGTCGTGATGAAGAACCAGACTTATTCGATGTGGAGCCTGGTCACCAATGCCGGACTTGGAAGTATGCGTAATGGAGGTGATGTACGTTGGCAGAAGCGATTCTACGGGTTAAGGAACTGAAGAAGTATTTTCCAATTCAAAAAGGTATATTACGGCGTACGGTCGGACATATGCGGGCTGTAGACGGTGTTTCTTTTGAATTAGGCCACGGAGAAGCTCTTGGTATTGTTGGTGAATCAGGTTCAGGGAAGTCAACTTTGATTCGCAGTATTTTGCGTCTAATTGAACCGACTGGTGGTCTAGTTGAATATGAAGGGCAAAACTTAACTAAGCTATCGAAGCCACATTTACGTGATGTTCGCAGAGAAGTGCAACTGGTGTTTCAAGATCCGTATGCGTCTCTAAACCCACGATATACGGTAGCACAAACAATCATGGAATCGATGGTTATTCAACATGTTTATACGAAGAAACAGCGTATGAAACGTGTCAACGAATTGCTCGAAAGAGTCGGCCTAGACCCTAGTTATGCAACTCGCTACCCTCATGAATTTTCAGGAGGGCAGAGACAGCGCATCGGAATTGCCCGAGCACTCGCAATCAGCCCAAAGCTAGTATTCTTAGATGAGCCAGTAGCGGCACTGGATGTATCTATTCAGGCGCAAGTACTCAATCTTCTCGAAGATTTGCAGAACGAATTGAATCTCTCCTATGTTTTTGTTGCACACGATTTAAGTGTAGTGCGTTATTTGTGTAATCGTGTTCTGGTGATGTACCGCGGAAAAATGATGGAGATGGCCGAAACTGAAGATTTGTTCCGTAACCCAATGCATCCATATACAAAGAGTTTACTTTCTGCTGTCCCAATACCTGACCCGAATGTTCGAATGAACCGTACTCCGGCTCCTGAGTTCGATATTGAGTTTGGTTCTGATCCGGCACATACCGGCAACCATCACTGGCAAGAGGTTTCACCAAATCATTTTGTTGCAATTTAGGATTCTTAGAGAGTAGTTCCATGAATGCATAAGTGCCGCCAGTCTGCCAGACGCGACGGCACTTGTTCTACCTATTTGGTTTGTGAAATATTATCTTGGAATGTTATCTATTGAAAAATTCAGAAAAACATATATTATTCTACTTAAGATAGAATAAAAAGGTAATATTGGCTCGTTCTAGTCTGTTGCAAGCCTGAGTTGTTCAGTAAAGGTAGGTAAGAACAATGGACGAGAAAAAGATTTACAATCTGGTCGGAAAAGTATTGGAGGAAGATTTAATTAGTACAGGCGGTGCAGTACTGCTTCCGCGCGGTACTGAAGTCACGATTTCACACGTTAACAAGGTTCTCAATCATAATTTGTATGCACCTCCAAGAGCAAAGAATTCAAATATTCCCCAAGTTATTGAAGGTGCAATTTCTGAGCTTGACAGTATATTTGCTTATACTCGAAAGAAAAATGTTGTCCCAATTAAACAGGTATATCGTGATGTTCTTCCAACGATTATGAAGGTTACTTCTTACCCGTTCGTAAGCGATTTGCTCGCTTCTCTTGGGACTACGGATGATTATACAGTTACTCACTCCTTAGCGGTTAGTATGCTTTCAACAATGCTTGGCCGTTGGCTTGGTTTGAATGAGGAGCAACTGGTTGACTTATCAATTTCCTCTACATTGCATGATATAGGAAAAGTGAAAATTCCAATCGAGATTTTAAATAAACCTAGTAAACTATCGCCCGAAGAGTTCATCTTTATGAAGAAACATACCATTTTTGGATATGAGATGATTCGGGCAACTGAAGGGACAAAATTAGAGCAGGCATTAGCTGCACTTGAGCATCATGAGCGACTTGATGGACGCGGATATCCATTTGGGATTGGCAAAGATCGCATCTCATATTTTGCCAAGATTGTTGCGATTGCAGATGTGTTTCATGCCATGGGGTCAAGCAGAGTTTATCACGGACCTAAGCCTACTTACCAGATTCTAAGCGAGATGTGGAACGGGGTGTTTGGAGCACATGATCCAAAGATACTTCAGATATTTCTCAGAAGATATATGGAGAACCTAATCGGCGCCCGAGTCCTTCTGTCAAGTGGAAAAAAGGCTACTATCCGATTAATCCATCCTGAAGCCCCCATGCATCCGTTACTAGAAACAGAGGATGGATTTATTGATTTAAATCAGCATTTCGACATCCAGATTGAACAAGTCCTGTCATAGTAAATTTATATGAATAATCCTTTCTTTTTAATCATAAATGTCCATGATTATAACTATTTACCAATGTGTAAAAAATGGAAATTAACTTAAAAAGAAAATGTTGATTCTACCAAAAATAATTTGTGTTTTTTACGATTTAAATATTGCGAATATTGCCTAGCTGTTGTACGATTGCGTATATATTTCATAGTTCAAAACACTGTTCTGCATAGCGGAACGAAACAGCGAAGGAGGTGGTAGGATACAGGGATTAGTCGAATTGTAAATTTAATGGAAGCGTTTTCGCTCCATGTTTTACAGTAGTAAAAACCAGAAAAGGGAGGGAATAGTTTGCATTGGTCACAGATCTATTCTCCGATTGGTAACATTGGCTGGTCAGCATTGCTCGCAGTAATTCCAATCCTCTACTTCTTTTGGGCGCTGGCAGTTAAACGTATGAAAGGACATAATGCTGCACTTACAGCTGTGGTAGTTGCTATCATTGATGCAGTCGTAATTTTCCATTTTCCATTTGGTAAGGCGATTTCAGCTACACTTTACGGTATGGCGACAGGTCTTTGGCCTATTGGCTGGATTGTTCTTACAGCCGTGTTCCTATATAAAATTACTGAGAAAACAGGTTACTTTAGCATAATCCGTGAATCCATTTCAGGGCTCACAGATGACCGCCGTATCCAGGCCTTATTGATTGCGTTCTCTTTCGGTGCTTTCTTGGAAGGTGCCGCAGGATTCGGAGCTCCGGTTGCTATCGCTGGAGCAATGCTTGTAGGTTTAGGGTTTAAACCGATTTATGCAGCAGGACTTTGTTTGATTGCAGATACTGCACCAGTCGCCTTCGGCGCAATTGGTATTCCGATTACCGCTATGGCTGGTGTTACGCATTCTAATGCAAATCTCATCAGCCAAATGGTTGGGCGTCAGCTCCCGCTTATATCACTTCTATTACCATTTTGGTTATGTATCGTAATTTCAGGATGGAAAGGCATGAAAGAGGTTTGGCCGGCAGCTTTGACATCTGGACTGTCTTTCGCCTTGACACAATTTCTTGTGTCTAACTACCTTGGGCCTCAACTGCCTGACGTTCTTTCTGCAATCGTTTCACTCGTTGCGCTCGTTATTTTGCTGCGGTTTTGGAAACCAAAGACTACTTTCCAATTTGATCATGATACTGCAGCAACACAAATGGCAGCGGGTCTTGAATTAGGAACGAGTCCAGCTGTATCTAAACCGTCTGCTGGAAAGGTATTTCGCGCTTGGTCTCCATTCTTGGTACTCACACTTATGATTATCATTTGGACACTGCCTGCGGTAAAGACACTTCTGGGTTATGCGACCGTTACGATTGCATGGCCTGACTTGAATAAGTTGGTAGTCCAGGTTGCACCAATTGTAACTAAACCAACCCCAATGGCAGCAGCCTTTAAACTAGATTTCCTTGCAGCGACAGGTACATCAATCTTATTAGCAGCATTTATCACAATGTTTATTTGCGGCCAATCTTTTGGTCAGTGGCTTGCAACTTTTGCGGAAACAGTCAAAGAGCTGTCATCCCCGCTCATTATGATTGCGACAGTCGTCGGGTTCGGACAATTAACGAACTTCTCTGGAATGTCTGCTACCATGGCTCTTGCTCTTGCAACAACGGGTGTCCTATTCCCATTCTTTGCACCGATACTTGGTTGGATTGGCGTGTTCCTAACAGGAAGCGATACATCTTCCAACTTGCTGTTCGGCAGTTTGCAGCAAATGACTGCACAGCAATTGCATATGAGCCCATATCTTACGATGGGCGCCAATTCCTCTGGTGGTGTCATGGGGAAGATGATTTCTCCCCAATCCATCGCAGTCGGCACATCTGCAACAGGACTTGTCGGGCAAGAAGGAAACCTCTATCGTTTCACAATAGGGCACAGTCTATTATTCCTGCTCGTTATCTGTATCCTGACAGCAGTCGAAGCCTTCTTATTCCCAGGAATTATTCCTGTATAAGCTAAAAGTAAATTCCACTGCACGGCATGACAGGCTGTTGTTCATTGCAGCCTTTCATGCCCAGCATTGTTTTTTCACCTATTCTTGAATCCAAGCACAAAAACATATCTTTCCTTAGGGGAGGTGTCTATACGCAAAGTGAATTGAAAAGCACCCCAGAACAAGTAGAAAATCGCTTACAAGGCCTGCTCGGACAAATGTCTGTCTTTCTAGATACAGGTATAGCTGCAGAGTTAACAGGTCAAGAGTACCCGGTCGTGATGGTTCAACCAGATACTGAAGAACAGATATCGGCACTTTTCACTGTTGCGAATGAAGAAAAATGGACAGTTGCCCCAGTAGGAGGGGGAACGCATCTTGGAGCTGGAAATCTGCCGCGGCCAATCGATATAGTCATTCGGTCTCAAGACCGGAACAAAGTTATCGACTATTCCCCGACGGATATGGTTGTAACAGTAGAGTCTGGGATTTCGTTTGCTAATTTACGTGAGATACTGGCAAGTGAAAAGCAAATGTTGCCCATTGACCCGGTATGTCAGGACAGTGCAACGATTGGAGGGCTCTTATCTGTTTCTGCCAGCGGCCCAATGCGTGCATATTATGGCACCTTGCGTGATATGACAATTGGCCTTAAGACGGTATATCCAGACGGAAGTCTTATCAGGACTGGCGGGAAAGTTGTAAAAAATGTCGCTGGGTACGATATGACAAAACTGTTTGTAGGGTCATACGGTACTCTTGTGTATCTCTCAGAAATTACTTTTAAATTACGCCCCTTTCCTTTATATCGAACTCTAGTTGTAGTATCTGGAACCAAGTCTCGTTGTCAGCAGTTTGTGCAAGAAATTGTGCACTCAGAATTGATTCCGAGCCGTGTCGAATCATTATTCGGGGATTTTGAGGCGCTCCCTCTAATCGAAAGTTCCCCAAAAGAGTCTTGGCATGTTGCAGTAGATTGCGATGAAAATGTTATGGCTGGGAAGTTCCAGATGAATGCACTTTGTGATTTAGCAAATCGTCTTGGACTTTCATCCATAACAAGTACCGGGGATGATGTCGGGGATTTTTGGGAAAAGTATCGAACCGAACTTGTACCGACAAAGCTTATCATTCGCTATACTTGTGAACCAAAAAAACTGATTGATTTGTCTGATGAAATACGAGTGCGTTGTGCAGAATTCGGTGTATTGCAAAGCTTTTCAGTCAGTGTGACAAGCGGAGTTGGGCGTGTCTTCGTTAAGAGTGCAAGTACGGAGTTGGAAGAAAAGATTGTGCGTGTTTGTCGAGACACGGTGCAGGCTTGTGGTGGATATGCAATCGTTGACAAGGGTTCTGTTGCACTGCGCCGCAATGTGGATGCTTTTGGAGTAGCGAGAGACGATATTCGGTTGATGAAAGGCATTAAAAAGACGATTGATCCGAATGGGATTATGAATCCAGGAAGGTTGTTAGGAGGGATTTGACGTGTCAACTATTTTGCCGGAAGCGATAAAAATGGTGCATGAAGATTCATCATTCAAATGGCCCGATGCACCTGAAGAGGATTTATATTCCGTATGTGTTCATTGTGGGTTTTGTTTAGAAGTCTGCCCCACTTATTTGGAGACTGGAGATGAAAACGAATCCCCCAGAGGCAGGGTTTATCTGATTAAAGAAGCAGACAAAGGGAATTTGCTGCTTGATGAATCTGTAATCGATCCGGTTTTCAATTGTCTTGATTGCCGAGCTTGTGAAACCGTCTGCCCATCAGGGGTAAAGGTTGGCACGTTAATTGAACAAGCAAGAGGGCAAGTTTACTATCAGGATGAAGAAAAGCCAAAAAGCAGCGGAGCGAAGCGTGCAATAGAAAAATTCGTCTTGCGCGGAGTTTTTCCGTATCCAAAACGTTTGAAGAAACTAGGGAAACTCGTACGATTTTATCAAAAGTCCGGCCTTCAGACTGCCTTAAATACTACTCGTGCTATTAAAATTCTACCGAAGCACCTTCAGGAAATGCAAGCTATCATGCCGCAAGTTGCAAAAGAATCTGCGCTCGATTCATTGCCTGAACGAATCCAGCATTCCGGTGATAGGTGTAAAACATCTGCGGCTCTGTTTACTGGATGTGTCATGGATGTGATGTTTGCAGATATAAACCGCGCAACAGCAAGGGTATGCACTCGAAATGGCATTGATGTGAGTGTACCAAAACAACAAATTTGTTGCGGTGCGCTGCAAATTCATGCAGGTGACCGGGAACAGGCCCGTGAAATGGCAAGACATAATATTGATGTCTTTCTTGAGTCGGGTGACGATTACATTGTTGTTAATGCAGCTGGCTGCGGTTCTGCAATGAAAGAATATCCTGAATTATTTAAAAATGACCCGGTGTATTTGGAAAAAGCACAACAGTTCTCTTCTCGTGTACGTGATATTTCCGAACTTCTCGTCGGTGTTGGGTTTGAAGCGCCAAAAGGCAATCTTTCGCGTACGGTTACTTACCAGGATGCTTGTCACCTTTGCCATGCTCAAGGAATACGGTCGCAGCCGCGGCAAATTCTAAACTCTATTCCTGGGCTTAGGTTTGTAGAAATGGAAGAGTCAGATCACTGTTGCGGAAGTGCAGGAATTTATAATTTGACACATCCAGATATGTCGGGGCAAATTCTTGCACGAAAGATGAGTAATGTTCCGCAGGAAGCTGACGGAATTGCTATGGGAAATCCAGGATGCATGATGCAAATAAAGGTTGGTGCTTATCGTCATCATGTCGATGTAGATGTACTGCATACGGTAGAACTGCTCGACCTTGCTTATCAGAGGGAGGAGTAGGAAGTGGGAAACAGTGACCTCGTTTTACAGTTAACCGGAATTGTAGGTCCAAAGCGAATTTTGCATTCTGAGGAACAACTTGCCGTTTATGAATGCGATGGTTATGTCGCAGAAAAGGGCAGACCGAGAATGGTTGTGTTTCCAGAAACGACAGAGGAAGTTTCTCGGATAGTTAAGATACTTCATCAAAATCGAATTCCGTTTTTACCCCGCGGGGCCGGCACTGGACTAAGCGGCGGGGCAACACCGATGAATAATGAAGTCATCATTAATATGGTTAAAATGAATCGGCTCTTATCTGTAGACTTTGATAATATGCGTGCAACGGTACAACCTGGGCACGTTAATTTAGTGCTTTCAAAAAAAATTGCGAAAGATGGATGGTATTATGCACCAGACCCATCTAGCCAGACAGCATGTACGATTGGAGGAAATTTTGCTGAAAACGCGGGTGGATCCCACTGCCTAAAATATGGTGTTACCACAAACCATATTGTGGCCGCGAAGGTTGTCATGCCAGATGGTGAAATCCTAAAGATTGGATCAGAGTTTGGAGATCCTTTCGGCTACGATTTACTTGGCTTATTCGTTGGGTCAGAGGGTACTATCGGGATTGCGACTGAAATTGTTGTTCGGATTTTAAAGAAACCGCAAGCTGTAAAAACAGTGATGGCTATGTATGACCATGTTGAGGATGCATCAGAAACTGTTTCTG
>JAKADF010000494.1 GCA_021820805.1 Bacillota bacterium | reverse complement strand
CTGCAACGGACTACCCGTTAGAAAATTGGCACATCTAGCATTCTGGAAACTACTCTCAAACTGTCAAGGTGCGTAATCGTGAGAATGAGAGAGTAAATAGAAGAAAACATTAATTCTTAGTGGGAGTGTGTGAACATGGAGAAACAAAGCTTGGACAGAAATGCCGTAGGATTCTGGCAATTGGCCTATCAGTCCATCTCTTTGGTTTCACCAGCGGGTGCAATGGCAGCCACCATGACTGGGGCGGCGGTGTACGCCATGGGGGCGTTACCGCTAACGTATATCATCGGGTTTATTGCGGCTGCATTCTCCATTAATACAACGGTACAATTTTCGCGGAAACTGGCAAGTGCAGGCGGTTTTTATGCCTATGCCAGCCACGGAATTGGCCCACGTTACGGGATTTTAACCGGATGGTTGTTCATTTTGTCGTACTTTACAGTAGTCACGAACGGTGCATTGTTTGCGGGTGCCGTATTCATTCCCGGTCTCGTCAATTTGTTGTTTCATGTAACTTGGCCAAACTGGATCGGTTACCTCATTACGCTTTTCTTTATTGCGTTTACATATTATTTTGCATGGGCGGGCATCAAGCCATCGTTGAAATACAGTTTGTCCACAGGGACGTTAGAAATTGCTTATCTCTTGATTATTGGTATTGGCCTCATTGTTATGGCAGGGTCGCATAACACCGCTATTGTCTTTACCACGCCAAAGTTGGCGCACCACGATTGGAGTGGGGTTGGGGTCGGGATGATTCTTGCATTGTTTTCACTGTCGGGATCGAGCGGTGCTGTAGCACTCGGTGAGGAAACGAGGTCGCCTCAGAAGACGATTACGCGTGCGGTCATCACCAGTTTTGCGTTCGTTGGTGTGTTGTTCGTGCTGTTAGCCTATGCACAGACGGTCTCTTGGGGACCAGACAAAATGAACTCATTCGCCAATGCATCCGTGCCTGGCGTAGAACTGGTAATGCAGCATTTTGGGATAGTTTGGGCGATCATATTGGCGCTGTTTGTAATTAACAGTTTCTTAGCAGGAGCACTGGCACCCGCCAATTCTGCGGTCCGCATGATGTTTGCATACGCGCGCGACGGTGTCATCTTTCCGCGTTCGTTCGCTGAGGTACATGGAAAAAATCGCTCACCGCACATCGCTGTACATTGGATGATTCTTACGGCCTCCATCATCACGTTTGTTTTTGCTGGTATTTTCGGTCCGTTCAACGGCTTCCTCGTTATGGTTACAATCTCCAGCGTTGCGCTGTATATTGGCCATTTGCTGGCGAACGTCGCGGTGACAGTGTACTATGTGCGCCTACGCCAATTTCGTCTGATTTGGCATGGTATTGTTCCGACAATAGCAAGCTTGCTGGTGCTATTTGGTATTTACTTCACCCTCTTCCCAGTGGCCTATCCGGTCATCATTGCGCCGCTGGTAGCCATCGCCTGGCTCTTCGTCGGGTGGGTTCTAATTTCCAGGCGTTCAAAGGAAGACTTATCGCAGGCCGGAAAATTCACTGTATAGGATAAGTACGGTTAGCGTAGCGTAGGACGATAAAAGTGTACCCCCGAAGGTCTCGATAGACCAAAGGGGGATTTTTGTTTGGATGGCACCTTTTCTTGCTCAAAATCTTTATTTTCACAAAAACATAGCATCCACCAAAGCTCTGTGCTTCAATTCAAGCAATAATCAACTTAGATTCTCACAAATTCAATATATTCATAATGAGAACGTTGCCGGGAATTGTCGAATCATGGCATAATGTGGTATAGCTGAACAATCGAAACGGCAAACCCATTGAAAGATGGGGACGCAAAGCCATGGACCTAAGACGCATGGGCGTTATGGTTGCCAGGTTGCCGTCCGTGTTGAGTTTTTTTGTTTTCGGGAGTCTGTGACGGATGAGCGTGGAGACTACTCCGTGGTTTGATACATTGATCCACGATAGGACGAGTTGCATTACGGTATCATCGACAACTACAGGGGTAAGGATAGATACAATTGGAAAATCGATACTTAGAAAAAGATCTAATAGAAGCACTTGAACGTGAGGAGTTCCGCCTTCATTATCAACCCAAGGTTGATTTAATTACGGGTAAAGTTACTGGAACAGAAGCCTTGATTCGCTGGGAGCACCCAGAAAAAGGACTGATTTCCCCAGCAGAATTTATTCCCATCGCAGAAGAGACTGATCTCATTTCATC
Organism: Bacillota bacterium; assembly: GCA_021820805.1. The sequence goes on along the minus strand of JAKADF010000494.1, from coordinate 800 downwards.
GATTGGAGAATGGGTTTTGCGAACAGCTTGTGCTCAGAGCAAGCTGTGGGAAAATATGGGGATGTCACCAATGGTGATGGCAGTCAACATTTCAGCTCGTCAATTTTATCAGTCCGACTTCGTGGAACGAATTCAACACATTTTAGAGGGAACGGGACTTGCCCCTGATAACCTGGAACTCGAACTTACCGAGCATATGATAATGGACGTTGAAAGTGTTCTTCCGATCTTACACAAGTTAAAGCGAATGGGTATGAGGATAAGCTTGGATGACTTCGGGACTGGTTATAGTTCCCTGTACTATTTAAATAAATTACCAATTGATGTGATCAAGATCGATCAATCGTTTGTTCAGAACTGCACAGTTGACACAAAAGACGGAACGATTGTCAAAGCAATTATAGCGATGGCACATCAGTTAGAAATCGACGTTATTGCCGAAGGGGTCGAGTCCAAGGAACACCTGATTTTCCTTCAACAGAACCTTTGTAACAACGGGCAAGGATATCTTTTCAGTAAACCTCTTCCACCAGATGAGATCGCGAAGATTTGGGATCAAACATCGGAAACTATCAAGCGAGAAGGTATTCCACTGGAAGTCTCGCGGGAAAAGTGGCTGGGAGAAGAGTTGGAGAATGCGCGTCAAGAATTGCGGGAGACGTTTAGGCGGCAAAAAGGGATGATGTTTAAGTTTGTTGAGCGGAATGGAAAGTTTATTCATACTTTGTGTGATGGTGAATTAGTTTATCGCCTTGGATTTTCCCCTGAACAAATTGTTGGGAAGGAGTTGGCAGATTTTC
>JAKADF010000493.1 GCA_021820805.1 Bacillota bacterium | reverse complement strand
ATGGTGTTGGTGGGGTTGTTTTTCGTCTATAAGATGATGAGGAGCAATTCACAGCGATGTCCGAAATGTAACGCCACAGTTCGTTCGGATTGGAATGCTTGCCCGCGTTGCGGTACGTTTCTAAAGGAACAATAAAAGTCGCATTTCATATTTCCGTTAAATTGGAAATAGTGATGTGACCTTCATACCGAGATAACTCATTTGATCTGACGGTCAAGGCGGTAAGGACGGCGATGGAAGTTCGCGAAAGAAAGACCCCTCGCTCGCAGGCTATTCCTCCAATAAGGAGTGTAACAAACCGAGCCATAGTGATCGAGCAATACCATGAAGTTACCGCACGTGGCCGAGGAAATTGAAAAATACCGCGCCAAAGCGAAGCGGCGATTCATGGGTAGTCATTCGATGCAAACATACCTGTGCTTAAGATAGGGCTTTTTTCTCTTCTCGTTCGTCTGCAATGTAAAGGACTTTTTTAACTGAACTCTTGCCACCCGTTCCTGAGTCGGGCTCCTATTGCTTCAATCGATAATTTTCCTCTATGAGATCAGCCACTTGTAATTGCAAAGCCCTAATCTCATGTTCGGACTGGCCGCCGACAGACTGGTGATTTGTTTGATGGGCAGGCGTCTGCGAATCAGTGTTTTTCTTACCAAACATTCCTTTCATACAAATAACATCATGACAGGACAAGCTAAATACGCCAGTGGCAATAGATTCATATACAATCCCCCCTTGTATTAGTTCCATGCGTAAGTCGCAAAGCCGGGTGTACCCCCCGGCCAAACTCAAGACATTTTTCGAATGTTGGATGATCCACTTTGAGGAGGATCGTTCCCTTGTAGAACATCCATCAGTCTCATGTACTCCTCAATCGAAATCTCACCCTTTGCAAGACGAATTTTCAATGTGTCGATGGGTGAATTTTGAGTTACCCCAGTCGGTTGCGTTGACTGGTTTTGATTGCGCTTGGAACCCCAACTCCCGCCACAACAACTCATGGATGAATCCCTCCTCATATTTGACACCATGGTAACTTTAAATTATGGAGAAAGTTTGTAGAAGGACGCAGGGAGAACTCATTAAAAATTTTAAATCGTTCATGCATACCGAGAAACTCAAAATCATGGATCATATATGTTTGCCCGTAGGTTTCGAACAAAGGGCTCCATGGTTTCTCCATAATTACAGGCTACAGTGTAGGTAAGCATACAAGGTGGGGATTAAATAACCATAATGCTTTCAGGCATGAGCTTTGGAGTCTTTTTGGAAAAACGAGGAGTCATTACTGTCCAGAGTCAGGCGATTTACGCTGCGATTTTTGCTATTACAAAGATTTTGGTAAAGTCAAAATGTATTCAGTCAAATTGTAAAAGAACGATACGTGCACGGAGAAGTCCCCGAAGAGAAATTTGAACATCAATAAGCGTTTTACTGAAATAAAGAGATTCGTGGGCAACATATCGATCTAAATGAGCCAAAAGGAAGGTACAGAAATGCAGATGAACGGTGATGAAAGTGCTCCGATTTCTACAGATTATGCAAAGTCTCTTGTGGATGTACGCCAGCTTGAGAAGCGATACGGAACTACCATTGCCGTACGAGATATAACCTTCACGCTATATGAAGGGGAGATTCTCGCACTCGTAGGGCGCAACGGCGCAGGCAAGACCACGCTCATGCGAATGATTGCTGACGAAATAGAGCCAACAGACGGATTGATTCAATGTGCAACGGTGCAGCTGATGTATGTTCCGGACGAGACGATTCTCTATGAACACCTGACAGGAAGGGAGTTTCTGCACTTCATTGGTGTGATGTCGGGTGTCGATAAACGTCAAATCGACGAGTTGGTCACCAATCACCTGGAGAAATGCCATTTGACACAAGCATCTAACCAATTGACGAAGACCTATTCGCTTGGCATGCGGCGACAACTGTCCATCGCAGCTGCACTCATCAGAAATCCAGATGTACTCATTCTTGATGAGATTACCAATGGTCTTGATCCAGTGGCAAATGCTGAGGTCAAGCAACAATTACGAGACCTTGTGAAACAAGGAAAGGGTATTCTCCTGTCAAGCCACATGCTAGACGTGGTGGTGGATGTTGCAGACAGAATTCTTGTAATGGACCAAGGCGCAATGAGATACCTGGGTCCCTTACCGGGTGATGTTCGTGAAGCGACGGGTTCCACGAATCATAGGTTAGAACAATTCTATTTGTCTTTGCTACATGCAGAGGTGTCAGATTGACAATTTTTCATATTTTGAACGCGGATGTCCGACAGTATTGGAATAAATATGTCCGTTTTCATCGCGGGCGACTGGGCATTTGGATCATCGTGGGTTACGTCTTGTTGGTGCTCGGATTCTGGAATGGAAGTGGTCCAACACTTGTTGATTTGCCAGCAATGAGTCGCGTTTCTCTGTATCTCATGATAACGGTCGTTACTACCCTCTCAAGCACATGGAGTCGTGCGTATCACTATCTATTCGTTCGCCAAGAGGCAAAGCTTTTACGGCAGTTTCGCGTACCGACTTTCACACTCATCATGTCATTTACACTTGTGACCGTTTTGGAAGGGATCTTTTCATCCCTGGCCTACACCATCACGTTCAGCTTCTCGAATATCCATCCACTTTTACTGTTCGTGCTGCTATTCGTTGTTCGTATCGTGACAATAACCTGCACGACGTGGTTTGTTGTGTTCGCAATTACATATATCCGCCACTATAGAGCGCCCTATGTGATATGTGACATGGTTTTTAAATCCGTCAGCGGCTTGGTCACCTTCGGATTTGCTCTCATTCTGTTGCTTCGTCACGATCAGTTTTTGATGTCGGTCATGGACAGGCTAGACAGTCGTTGGATTCTGTCCGGTTTACTGGTTGGTGTATTAACGGTAGGGATTTTTGTGGTTTTTCATTTGCGCTTAGGCCGATTTACCATACGATTTACAGCGATACGCAAAACCAGTGTATTACGGAGAACACTTGGCCATACCAAGCGAATGAGGTGGATCCCG
>JAKADF010000492.1 GCA_021820805.1 Bacillota bacterium | reverse complement strand
TTTAGTTGCAGAGCCAAGTCAAAGTCAAGTAAATCAGTTTGTTCTGAATTTGGGTGCAACATTAATTCTGTTTGGCGGTGGAAGAGCCATTCGGTTAAAAGTTTTGAAAAAGGTTTGGCTTAGCTTAACATTGCTGGCAGTGCTCGGTGTCATAATTACAATGCTTGTTACAGGTATCGCTGTGCGGTTTGCACTTGGCGGCCCATGGATTTGGTGTTTTTTGCTTGCATCTGTTATTTCGCCGACAGACCCAGCAACTCTTATTCCCGTATTCGCGCGGGTTCCAATCATCGAACGCCTCCAAGTTACAATGGAGGCAGAATCAGCTCTGAATGATGCAACTGGGTCAGTTTTAGCTATGACGTTGTTGTTAGCCGTGACTGGGCATCATACATTTAATGTAGGCAATGCTATTATACAGTTTGGACAAGAAGCACTGATTGGGCTTGTCGTCGGGGGGATTGTTGGAGTAATTTCACTTTGGCTTATTTCAGAGAATGGATGGGGTGTATTTCAGGACTTTCCATCTGTTACCCTGTTTATCGCGGCACTCGCTGCATTTTCAGCTGCGAATACGCTCCACGGAAGTGGATTTATGGCAGCTTTTACGGCAGGTGTACTAACTGGAAACGATGAATCGTTCGGATTCCGTCTGCATCATTCCACGATTGAACGAGTCAATCATTTTGAGAGTGTCGTTAATGTCATGATGCGTATGCTTATTTTCGTATTACTCGGTACACAGGTTGATTTTTCAGTCGTTGGACAATTCTTCCGCCCCGGACTTCTCATTGTTCTCGTCTTTATGTTTGCAGCAAGGCCCATTACTGTTCTGATATGCACGCGATTTGATAGAATCGCCAACTGGAAACCTGCTGAACGCTTATTTATGATGTGGGTACGGGAGACTGGAGTGATTCCAGCGGCGCTTGTAGGTGTTTTAGCTGCAAATAATGTGCCCGGAGTACAAGTGATTGCTTCCGTTGTCTTTATGGCGATTTTGCTGACTTTGCTGATTCAAGCTACAACAACAGGTTGGTTAGCAAAGAAGCTCCAAGTCCTCCGCCCGGAAGAAGAGATTGAACTGTAGGTAGGTTTTTAGAAATTAGCAGAAAAACAAAGATAAACATTGTTCGGAAAGAAAAACAGTAGCTTATAGAAAGTTGTAGTTGCTAAACAAAATCCGTACAATATTAATTGACATCATTTCACACTGGGAGGCCATCAAGGTGAAAAGAATTTTGCTCTTGACAGCCTCGTTTGGTGATGGACACAACCAAGCGGCGCATGCTATCGAAGAGGCATTGCAACAGTTTCCAAATACTGTTGTGAAAGTCGTCGATTATGTAGAATGGCTTCATCCAGCAGTTCGTTCCTTTGCTAAATTCAGTCTAATGCAAGGTGTACAGCGTATTCCAAGGTTATATGGTTTATTTTACAAATCTATGTCTAGAATTCACCCATCATCGTCGCTGCAAAGGCAGCTTAATCATCTAGGTATTTCCAAGATGATGCGATGCATTAAGTCATTTAATCCTAATGTCATCGCCAGTACCTTCCCAACTCCGACAGGGGTTGTTTCTGAATTACGGCAATCTGGAGTTACAACAGTTCCGAATGTGGCAATCGTGACAGACTATACTGCTCACCGTCAGTGGTTCCATACTCATACTGATCGGTATTTTGTAGCAACCGAGTCTGTTCGCCGTGAATTAATCGATTATGGTATTCCAAAAAGTGCAATTGAAGTTACTGGGATACCAATTCGAAATAAGTTTTCGGATGCTCGAGTTCGAGACTTATTGTCAAGAAGGGATGTCGAGCGCGAACGAATTGGGTTGAAACCCGATATCCCAGTAATTTTACTCATGGGCGGCGGCGGCGGAATATTGGGCGACCCAGATGAGTGGGAAAATTGTATCGAAACAAGCGATGCTCAATTTGTTATTATTTGTGGACATAACGATAAATTGTATCGACGCTTTGAGCTGCTTTCAAGTGAACGGGTACGTGTACTTGGTTATACAACAGATGTTGATCGGTTTATGGCAGTCTCGGACATGATTGTGACAAAACCCGGTGGCTTAACACTGACGGAGTCATTAGCGATGGAACTGCCAATGATGTTGTTTAAGCCAATTCCAGGGCAAGAAGAACGAAATGCTAAGTATGCGCTCGAAACGGGAGCTGCGGTTTTGACAAACAGTGTTTCGGAAGCTATGGCGTTTATAAAGTTCGTTAGACTGCATCCGGAGCGCCTTGACATGATGAGACAAGCCGCTAAGGAACAAGGTGTTCGAGGTGCTGCTGAACGCATTGCTTCTTCCATTCTGGAAATGTCGACAGCCCACCGGGCAAATTTTGCACGGTCTATTGAATCACTTTTGTATCCATCGTAGGGAGTATGTAGAATGCATGTCTTATGGTTTTGTATCGCCGTTGTAATTGTTCTTTTGTTTTTTTATTCCGTTTTTCCAAATTTATTAACTCGTGTCTTTCATAGTTATGGAGTGTATAAAGGGCCAAATGAAAAGAAAGTTGCACTTACATTTGATGATGGACCAAATCGTAAATATACTGGGGAAATTTTAGATAGGCTTCGAGAAGCAAATGTAAAGGCGACTTTTTTTGTTCTTGCGAAGGAAGCTGCTAATGCCCCAGAACTCATTCATCGCATGATTGCAGAAGGGCACGATGTGCAAATCCACGGTATGACACATTTATTTGTTCCCGTATTGTCTGTTAGTAAGTCAAAGGAACAGATACAAAATGCGGCTGCCGTTTTATGGGACAAGTATGGTATTAAAACAGCCTTTTATCGTCCTACATGGGGACTTTGGAACTTTTCTTCACTAGTATGGGCTAAAATGTCGGGACATAAAATAATCACGTGGTCAGTGATGGTCGGAGATTGGCGTGTAACTGAGCCTGAAACGTTAATAAAGAAAATTATGCATAAGTTGTCACCTCGTGCAGTTATAGTTCTTCATGATAGTGACAAATCATTTGGTGCAGAGCGAAATGCACCAC
>JAKADF010000491.1 GCA_021820805.1 Bacillota bacterium | reverse complement strand
TGGACAATGGTTTGTCTCGACAACAACCACTTCACCAACGAGGCTTGTAATTCCTTTTTTGTTTGTTCAAAGCAGGACTTTTTCAGGGGTAACTAATTAAAATTCAGATGCCGGGAAGGGCGACTTCCCCTGGCAGTGCACCGATAAATGCGACGTGTGCATGACAAGTTGCTCGATGACTACATGAAAGGTACGTCCCACGTCCTTCCGCAAAGTACTGACAAACAGTACATCGATCTGACGAACTTTGAGACCTGTGAGCACAGTATGAATGATTGCGCACGGGCTTGACATCATTCAGGTCTGGAAGGGAGCAAGTAAATAAATGGGGTACCCACAGTGACCATCTATATCTTCTCACCGACGACGACAGGAACCTTCAAATGGAAGTGTACATTCAAGTTTGACTGCGGGATGCAGAGCTATGCAATGACACACCAGGGTTACATGATGGGCACGATCAATGTTGTGAACTGGACTCTGGGACAGAATGCAGCTTACTAAGGACTACGTATAAATATGGCTGAGGGCGCGGTATATAAATACGCCGCGCCCTCACATATTATCGTGTAACTTATTTTTAGAGTATCATGCGTAATCCTGCTTCCTGCTTTCTTTTAGTCTAGTCAAGAAACATTGAAGAAGTATTAAATATCCTAAAAATGATGAAGAATAAAAGAGCAGCGACAAAATGTCGCTGCTGAAACGTGGGTAAAAAGGTTTAACATGAACATCATGTATTATCGCGCTCTTCCTTCGAAATTTGCTCGAAAATGAATCTTGTTTGTTTCACTTTCACCTCAATAACTTCCATATATTACCTACCTTCAATACAAAAATAAAAACACCCGGGTTCTAAGCGAGGCTACTGAAAAAGTCCATCTGATTAAACAAAAGACACAATTCCTAAAGCAATTGAGGAGGTTGTGCCTTTCAATGAACTGGCGGACTTCTCATTTGTTTATGAAGAGTTGAAGGAGTACTATTGCCTGGATAACGGCCGAAATGCCATTGATCCGATTCGAATAAGTACTTGCACTTGAAAGCATTTTTGAGTTATCCGACGTAGACATTGTCGAGCGCTCCAAATATGACATGTCCTTTAAATACAAAGCCGCGCGAGTATTTACCCTAGTACAGTTATCAAAACACCCAAGTTAAGCTGGCGAACGCAACCTAGGAAAAGAGCAGGGGAATTTCTAGATCCGAGGAAAAAAAGGTTTGAAGTTCTATCCGTGATGCATGGGAAACCATTTATATGGCAATTTAGCAAAAAAGGAAAAGCACTATACGAAGCTGAATATATTAGAATCCATCCGGTGAGTAAAAAATTGACTGTTGGTTGACTATCAGTGACTTATGGCAGGTTATGACACACTGCTGGAAGGCCAACCGTATTTTTGACAGTGCCAAAGATTTAAGTGACTTGGTTATATACAGTGTGGCAAAATAGTAAAACGGTTATCTTATATGAATCGCGTCTAAGGACTCTATTATATTCACAAATGCGCTTTATTTTTTACATAATAGTTTAAAAAATCCTGAAAACGGCTCGTAATAAGTATGATTTTCATTTGTTCATAATAGCGTAGCCGATGATATGAATGCCCTTAGAAATTGTATCGATCATTCAACCCCATCAGGATAGTGTTTTAATTTCTTTTCATAATGATTTTCCAAATCCTCAACGGTATTCTTAAGAACTTCTTCTACGAGACCACGTACGATTACATCAGCGAACCAATGAAGTGTCTTCATATCGTGCTCATGGTCATGCAAGTCGCTACTCATTGCCACTTCTTCTTTCTCCCGAATCATAACTCTAGCGTGTTCAATAGCCTTGTAAATATCATGGTGATTGCCAGGAAGAGCCAAAATCCTCTTTTCTAAATCTTTAATCTGCTCAAGAATTTCTGGAATCATTTGTCTTACTCCTTCTCTTATGATGTGGATTTTTCTAACAACATTTATCTTGATAGCCACATGTATTATCCAGCCTGTTTTTCAGGCTATCAAAGAAACATTGAAAGAATATTGAAATTCCATAAAAAAGGATTAAAAAAAAAGGATTAAAAAAAACAAAAGCAACCACGAGAATGCTGCAGCTAATCAGAAAATGGAAGGAATGGAATACGTCGCGTATTATCATATGTTCACCAAAAATTTTAATTGAAATACGCTCGCTTTAGCTTAAATCATTCCCCATATATTAACTTTCGTTACAAACATCTCATCATTCGTGCTCTAGAGTCAGACTATAGTAGTAAAAAAGCCATAATTAGACGATAGACAAAGCAAGCAAAGATTTTTATCACGGCATCGTAAACGTAACTTCCTTCAAGTCGCGCAGTCTTTTACCCACCTACCCTCAACAAAGTTCGTTAGCCATTCGGCAAACAGGTTCTTAATTTTTATAAGATTCATCAATGCAAAATTAGACAAAACCCTACTTAATTTTCAATAGAATTTCGATATACAAGTGCGAAAATACATTCACCCCGACTTTCAGTTTCCAATTGACAATAAAGATGCTCTCTCTTCAGAGAGAGCATCTTTATTGTTACGCCACTGGATACCTTTTTTAACATGTTGCCAAACCAAGCTTGATGCTGGGGTTTCGCCAACAAAACACGAAGAACGTACGCTTGGACATCTTTTGGACATAGAAAGCACACATTCCGTACTCTAAGAATTCTAGACATCAGTGTTTTCGCCTAGAAGTGGGAGACGAGATATAACGAGCTTTACGAGAGCTAAGCTGTAAGTACAAAAACATGTTGCTTAAATAAGTTCTTCAATTTTATAAGTAACACGATGCAAAGCTAATTTCACATCTTCTGTTTTGGGATTTTATATATTTACTGTAGCTGTATTCATTTAACTGAATGCTAGACAGGCGTTTCCGCTACTGTCAGAATAAGTGATTGGAGGCGTTGCATTTGAATCTATTTAGATATGGCAAAGACTATATAGATAATCAATTTCGCTCACGAAAAAGTAAATTGTACTTCACCCTTATTGTTGGACTAGCAACTCCTCTCTTTCTATTTATCCAGTATGT
>JAKADF010000490.1 GCA_021820805.1 Bacillota bacterium | reverse complement strand
TACCCAAGGCCCCACTGTTCGATGGTCCCATAACGAAAATTTTCAATAAAAACATCCACGTCCTTAACAATTTCCCGAATGATGTCCTGAGCCTCGCTTGATTTCAAGTTCAACGCAATACTTCGTTTGTTTCGATTAAAGGCAAGATAATAGCAGCTGACACCGTCCACAACCGGTTCATAAGAGCGCGTTTCATCACCTTCCAGACTCTCCACCTTAATCACTTCCGCGCCCAGATCGCTCAAGATTTGCGAACAAAATGGGCCGGCCAAAACACGAGTTAAATCCAAAACACGTAGTCCTTCAAGTGGTTGCATGATTGACCTCCTCGTTTGATATATTTTTATTGCTTATTCAGATGTTCTTTTTGTAATCGTGAAGCAATAATGTTCTTTTGGATTTCCGAGGTGCCTTCATAAATTCGCGTAATTCTTGCATCACGATAGAATCGCTCAATCGGATAGTCGGCAATGTAACCGATCCCGCCATGAATTTGAACAGCTTTATCAGCCACCCGGCCATAGACTTCAGAACCATACAGCTTTGCCATGGCCGCCTCTTTGATCACGTCCATCCCTTGGTCAGTCATCCAGGCCACTCGATAGATAAGCGAACGAAGGGCTTCGGTCTCAAGCGCCATTTCCGCAAGGTAGTGTTGAATGATCTGCTGTTCAAAGATGGGTTTACCGAATTGTCGGCGTTCATGTGCATAAGAAACAGATTTATCCAACAAATACTGACATGAGCCAAGGCACCTTGCCGCCAACCCTGCACGTCCGGTTGCCAATATCTTTAACGCGTTGACATATCCCTGCCCTGGTAAACCAAGCATGTTTTCTTCTGGAACTTCCAAGTCTTCAAAATAAAGTTGCGCCGTGTGAGATCCGTGTAATCCCATTTTTTTCTCGATGCTTCCGATGTGAAACCCAGGAAAGTTTTTCTCTACGATAAAGGAAGTGATTCCTTTTGCACGTTTACTCGAATCCGTCACCGCCATAACCGTAAATACGTGAGCCATGGGGGCATTCGTAATGTAGATCTTCTGACCATTGAGTATGTAACGATTCCCTTTCTTTACTGCAGAGGTCTTGATATTTGCAGCATTGGACCCTGCCTCCGGTTCCGTTAAAGCAAATGCGCCAATGAACTCCCCACTCGCCATGCGTGGTAAGTAACGTTGTTTTTGCTCTTCATTCGCTAATTCCACAATTCCGACAGAGCCAATGCCATTATGGGCTCCAAGGATGGTTGTGTACCCGTTAATGGTCTTGCCGAGTTCCTCAAACAATGCGCATTTACCGACCATATTCAATCCCATACCGCCATACTCTTCAGGAATGCTGAGCCCAAACAGGCCTAGTTCTCTCGATTTGTCAAGCAAACTATCGGATATGTGATCAGCACTTTCCATTTGCATTGCAAATGGCTCGACCTCCTTCTCAATAAACTCTCGAATCATCGCTTTCATTTGCAATAATTCTTCCGGCAGTTCAAAATTCATCTCGCATCCTCCAGATTCACTTGTCAGTGTAGTCATAAAAACCTCTTCCAGACTTTCTTCCCAGACGTCCTGACTTTACGTATTTTTCTAAAATGGGCGCCGGCCTATAGTGATCTCCTAATTTTTCATGAAGATACTGCATGTTTCGCAACCGTGAATCCAGCCCAACTAAATCAGCCAATTCAAGCGGTCCCATTGGATAATTCAGCCCCAATTTAATGGCTTTATCGATGTCTTTTGCGGACCCTACGCCTTCCTGTAACAAGTGCATGGCTTCGTTGCCAATGAGACAACTGATGCGGCTCGTCACAAATCCCGGAAAGTCATTGAGCTCCACCGTTTCCTTACCCATCTGAACAGCGATTTCATTCACAATGGCATAAGTTTCGTCCGAAGTATCAAGCCCTCGTACAATTTCAACCAGTTTCATCTTTTGAACAGGGTTAAAAAAATGCATAGCGATGGTTCTGTCTGCACGGTTTGTGGCAGCTCCGATCTCAGTGGGACTCATAGTGGATGTATTGGTCGCCAAGATGGTGTTGGGAGGACATAGTATGTCCAATTTCTTGAATACATCGATTTTTAGTTCCATAATTTCAAGAATCGCTTCGATTGCCAAATCCGCATCACTGGCCGCAAGTTCTAATTCCGTAGTGGTCTTGATCCTAGACAAAGCGTCTGTTTGATTTGTCGCCGTCAACTTTCCCAACGCTACACCCTTTGTTAAATTTTTCGATATACTGCTGATTGCATTGCTCAACTGTTCCTCGTTAATGTCCTGAATTGTTACATCAAAGCCACCCAACGCAGCTGCATAAGCAATGCCTCTGCCCATTACACCAGCCCCAATAACCGCAATCCTTTGCACTTTCTCCATGGACAACCACCCACCATACTATTTGGATAAAAATCACTTGCTGTATAGGATGATTAGAGGCGAATGAATCCCCTTTCATCTAAGTGGTCAGAAAGAATAAAATTCCATTGCATGCTGACAACAATAGGATTACTGCCGGCTTCAAACAATTCCTGATTGAATCTTTCGACAGTACACAAATGGGAAAGAATCCGGACATACTCATCCCACGTTATTTTTTGTTTTTCAAACAAATGGAATAAGGAATCCCTGATCGACTCCAAAAGTTTCTCAACCACTGCATTTTCCTGTTGGAGAATATATACCTGCCGCCCATCGACAAGAGCATTAGTTATATGTTCTACACATTCGCCGAAACATTCCACATCAACCAATCCCAATGATAATTTGTGTGATCCAAACCCCTGACAAGAGTGACTCCACCGATTTTGATGCGTGAGGTTTTCTTGCGTACTCAATCACTGAACGTACAACCCACCTTCTTGCTTATATTGTTTCATATATGGAATCTACATTCATATATGAAACATTGAGTGATTGGAATGTACCTCGAAACAATAGAAATGTCAATACATATTGTTCAAGGATTATTCGATAACCCGTTTCTCCTTTAGAATCTGAATCTCAGAGGCGCTCATCCCGAAATTTTTGAGCACTTCATCTGTATGTTGCCCAAGGAGTGG
>JAKADF010000489.1 GCA_021820805.1 Bacillota bacterium | reverse complement strand
TTAGAGGGGGACGCCTGCTAGCGTCTTCGTGTTGTCCGCAGAGACGACGAATGCGTTCTTTTTCCCCTGTATTATGCAATGCTGTTTTGGAGAAAAGACTATGTCTAGTTATGCTTGGCTGTAACAGTTATGAACGAAGGTTCGATCTTGTCCATAAGTGCTGTTGCATTGTGTTACCGTTAAAGTACACTGCATTAAAGGAGCTTTAAGCATGGGGCCACGAGTGTATTATGACATGACTACCTACGATTCCAGCATAAAGTCTTTAGCGCAATTCACAGGAATCAGCGAAGCTGACATTCAAAATTACATATTGATTAATGAGGACTATTCTGCGGATCATTTTATATCTGAGTTCGGGATTGACGAGAATCAATTACTACACAACGACTTGTGGCTTGCTTCACTTCACGTCACTACAAACAATGACGAATGTGCGTCGTTGAAAACATACGGATTAATGAATCTAAAGCAAACCATATCCCTAGACACAGCGCTTGGGAGATATCTAAATGATTGTGGCGTGCAGTTTGACTTAGCCCATAGACGTGTCCACTACAAAGGAAAAACATTCGATAGCTTCACAAAACCCGAGGGACTTCCAGGTGTCGAAGAGGACGCAACATTCTTTAGGCTGTTTCGAGATCCTCAAATAACAAGTTTTTTCTCGTATGATAATGTTCTAACTTACGAGGGATTGAGCGAACGCCCTGAATTCCTTTACAACCTTGCAGTCCTCTTGAACGCGCCGAGTCTCACTTCCGACTGGGACAGAAGCAGCAAATGTTACGTTGCGAAGTTTGTTGCGCCCATCAGCCATTATTCGGATTGGTGTTTCGATGTGGATGAGGAGAATGATTATCTTGAACAGGAGGACACTGAAAACAAGAGAAGGAGAGCTATAATTGCACATACTTTGCAGAACTTATATGTTGGCTTTTTTCATCAAACTCTAGCAGAGAACTATTCATTTATGAGACCAGATAAGATTGTTCCCTTTTCAAATATGATTGCAGTCATGACTAGAGAACAGTATTTGCGGGAATACGGATATTGGGATGAGCCTGACATCAGTTAGACAATCCCAAATCGAAATGGTTTGAGAATCTGGTTATCTTATCGTCCTTGCTCTGGCCTTCACCTTTCTCTTAACCAAAACGGAATACGTGTACATTTCTAGTCAAGTACTTAGGAAACAGTTGAAGTACACTCTCGTGTATATTCATTTAAAAACTAGCCGGCACTTTGCGGTACCAATGCCGGCTCTGAGCAAGGGATACCTGATTGCATAGGAGGGATTGTGTGGCTGGTATTTATGATGTCTTGGACAAATGGGGATTGTCGGAAAGTAACGTGGATCTTCGAATTTATAACAAATCCGACCTACAGAAGATCGCGTATGATATCGCCTTCAATTACGTGGGCGTTCATCCCGATCATGAGTTGGGAAGAGTTCATACAGGAATAACCGACGCAGTCCGATACATGGAGTCAGATCAAAATCCCAGCAGTCTCGCCATACAGGTATTGAGCTTTGAACAAGTGTGGTTACCCGATCCTATATACAGTTTTCTAGGCCATGACTCGATTGATGCATGGTCAAAACTGCCTGATTCTGGGGCGACATTTTTTACGACTAGCCTTGGTCCTCATGTGAGTTGGACGAACTACTGGAAATCGGACAGGCAAGAACGTACGGATCGATTATTGAAGAGTTTACCGCCAGTTCTAAAACGGCTTAACGATATTCGTGGTTTGGTCGAGCAGGGTGTCATTTACCTATATCCATGGGAACTTCTCTTGAATAAGAATGCTAATAAGATGCGGGATGTAGTTGTGGAACTGAGATCACGCGATATCTTTGAGGGAATCACCACTAGATATCCCCAGGAACAGTATAACCTTGGTCCCCGGTTAGGCTCCATTGGGATTCAAATGCCTCATGGAGACCCCACGCACGGATTGAAACCTGGTACTAAATTATGGATCGAGGATAAGACCCCGGTGTTGGTGTGCGGGTTACTTAATGCGATGCTTTCCGAGACATTTGGAGCAAGCTTTTTACCGTCTCTCGCAGGAGACCGACCTATCCATGACTACATTCGGTCAGGCGGGTGCGATAATCCAGAGATCGTACGGATCGCCAAATCGGTGACGCTACCAAAGTTTAGTGAAGCGGTTTGGGAAGACATTGTAGCTATCAGGCAACATTCCGAAACGCTGGCACTCCTCCGTGAGATAATTAAGGATGCGGCAAGTGTTGACGAAGAGCGTGCATTAGAATCCATCCGCGCAAGGTTGGAGGAATGTCGAGCAAAGCTTTTAGAAGATACATCTCTCTGGAAGGTCGTACAGAATAGTAGTGTAGATTTTACCGTCAGCGCATTTGGTGGTTTTATTGCAGCCGAGGCCGCAGGGGGCCATCTTCCGCTGACTATCACTAGTAGTGCAGCTAGTGCCGGAGTGTCCTTTCTGTGGCAACTATACAAAGGAACAACAAGAAAGGAGTCTCGTGAGGCTCGACAAAGGGTTGATGTACTAACGCGCATAATGCACAAATTGTAAGTACTTATAGACTCCAGCCCCACGATAAACGCCATGAATCTGGTGCGTATTGATATCCACCACGGGTACTACAGATGTGGTTTGTGACGGCTGTCTGGTATGTTGAGGATGATGAAATGTATTTTCAAAAGGCGTTGCATAGATGGCGCTTGAGCGCTAAGGTATGTACTCCAATGTAGCGAGATGGGCCAAAAGTCACCCAGCGTTGACATAGTGACCCCGCATCATGGAGAGGCACAGATATTGAAATCGGTCTGACTCCTGACCACTGTTATGGGTAAGTTGTAGTTACCTTGTTACTGTTTGACCGTAAACGATATGTTTAATAATAACATATTTAGCAGCGTTTATATTGCACATACGGGGGCGAATGTTGAAGAACAGGCACACTTGAGCACGGTATAAATATACAAATTTAAGTATATATTAGCAAATGAATGTCTTGTTCGACGATCACTTTTGGAATAGTCCAGTATGCAACTTTACTTAATGAATATAAAT
>JAKADF010000488.1 GCA_021820805.1 Bacillota bacterium | reverse complement strand
CAGTACATCTGAGAATTTTATTGCCCAGATGTATGAAACGCTTGTAACATATAAAGGAACAACAAGCGATATTGCTCCTAAAGTCGCTACATCCTGGGATATTTCTAAAGACGGCAAGACGTATACATTTCATTTGAGAAGTGACGCGAAATTCTGGAACGGAGACCCTGTTACAGCAGAGTCGTTTATTGATGAATTCGATCGCGTTTTAACTAAATCCGTTAGTTCACCAGGTGAAATGTATCTTGGCGGAATCGTCCAGGGTGCAAAAGGCTACTTTAATGGTAAAGCGAAAAGTGTAAGTGGATTCAGTGCTCCAGATAAACATACACTTGTCATCCACTTGACAGAGCCGGAACCGTTCTTTCTTCAAGTGCTAACAATGCCGTTTTTCTCAGCAGTTGATAAGTCCTACATTGCAAAGGTTGGGGATGCCGCATTCGATTCAACAAAAGCAATGGGGAGCGGTCCATTTGAACTTAGCTCTATTTCATCAAGCAATATTGTACTTGTAAAAAACAAAAATTATTGGATGAAGGATAAAAACGGTAATCAAATTCCATATTTAAATAAAATAACAGCGCAGTTTAATGTAAACGATCAGATGGCTGCGATGGGGTTTGAAACAGGAAAAGTTGCTTTCCTTGGCGGTCTGATTGGGCTTCCGCCTTCACAATTGCCGCAATTCGAAGCAAAACCGTCTTTAAAATCGACAATACTAACTCACCCAGGCAACTCAATATATTATTTGGGGCTTAATAATTCAATTAAACCATTTAATAATCCTTTGGTCAGACAGGCAGTGGAATACGCAATTAACAAAAATGAGCTAAAAGCTCTGCAAAGTAATACTGTTACTGTTGCAAACCAGCCGTTACCTCCTGGAATTAAAGGATATGTGAATCCTTTACCTTCTGACGTGAATTACACCTATAACCCTGCAAAAGCAAAACAATTGCTTAAAGAAGCTGGGTTTGCACAAGGCTTTAAAACAGATTTGTATACGCCAAATGATGCAGAAACAATGAAACTTGTGAGCTCAATTCAAAACGACCTCGCGAACGTAGGTATACATGCGACGATTCACCCAATGTCACGTTCGGCTTTTTTGACTTCAACTGAAAAAGGAAATGTGACTCCGATGTTCTTGCGTTCATGGTGGCAGGACTTCCCGGATCCTGCAGACTTCTTGTTTGTTCTGTTCAATTCCGCCATGGCGCCAAGTACGAACGTTACGATGTATAAAAACAAACAAGTGGATGCTTTGTTAAATGCGGCACAAGTGGATATGAATGAAGCGGATCGGATGCAAAAATACGGGCAAGCGACAATTGACATTATGAAGGATGCACCATGGGTGCCGCTGTATAACGAAAACTTTACGTATGCGGTGCAACCGTGGGTACGTGGATATTACATCAATCCGTCACTTGGAGATCCGTATGAATTTGTCTGGATCGACCAGAATCATTCGTCGTAATCTGTTTCAAACAAACAATAAAAAAATAGTGTAAAGGATGAAGCGCAACTAGGTGTTGCGCTTATTTTTATCCATGGATAAAACCTTCTAATCCAACGCAGCAAGCTGCAATGATGATTAAAGCAATTACGCAAAGAGGAAGTATCTTCCTTGTTAAATCTCCTTCATATCCTGACTGATTTGTAATTGCTGTCGCTAGGGAGATACGAGAAGGGGAGGCCATAGTCAAACTTGATGCTGATACGTTTTGGGATGAAGCGAACAATAAGCCGGATGCGTGGAGTTTATGAGCCATCGCACTCTGAAATGGTGAAAACATTGCATTAGCGGCACTGTTGCTTCCCGTGATAAACCCACCCATACCTCCTATCAAAGGAGATATGAGCAAAAAGCTGCTTCCCAAACTGGCTGCTAAATGTGTTGAAATTAGATTAATCATCCCAGATTGTTGCATGACCGTTGACATAGCAACAAAGCCAGTTGTTGAAACTGCAGCGGGATACACTTGCCTTAAGGTTGTAACTACACAAAAGCGAATTTGTTTTAGATTTAATCGATATGTCCAAATTGCGACTACAGAAGCTAGAAGAAGCGCAAAACCGGGATTGTTAATAATCTCCAGGCGGAAGCTGTAAGCTGGCAAATTCCATACGGCACCAGAGAGAACGGAGGTTAGCCAAGGGATAAGGCTGGTACATAGAAGATATATGACTAAAATTCCATATGGAAGTATCGCTCTAAAGAATGATAAACCGTTCTCAGTGTGATCTACTGTTGAAGCTGTTTCATGTATAGAATCTATGACATTTCGTTTCTCAACGAGGCGTGAGTAGATAAGAAGGCCTACAGTCGTAATAAACCCGGCTAAAGCACCTCCGAGCTGAGTAGAAATAAAAGCATTTGTTAACCAAGTGGAGAAAGAAAGGAGGATCCAAATAATAATAATTTTCAATTTATTTTTATATACTTCCTTCCATCCGCCAGCGACAAAAACAACTGCTATTGTGTAAAGAAGATAAAGTGGAATTGAGATGTATGAACTGACAACACCTAGGTGCAAAAGAGAGACATTCGATAATTCAGCGTTTATAACTGTGCCTACAGCAAGTGCTCCCCAAGGTACAGCTGATTGGGTCAGCAAGGAGAGTAATGCAGCTTTTTTCGAATCGAACCCAAGTGCAAGATATAATGGTGCAGCAATGACTATGCCTAGTCCAAAACCACTGGTTGATTCTAAAAATGGCCCAAGTGCTGCTGAAATTAAAAGTGCCTGCTCTGCTGGTTTATCAGAAAATCTTGTTAGTTGATTTGAAATAGCCCCAATTGCACCGCCTTCTTTTAAGACGTTATAGAGAAGCAGGCCAAAAACCAGCACATAAATAACAATAATAGAGATTAATAGTCCTTTTATGGAAGCATGTCCGGTAAGGGACCATGAAGTTTGAAACCGCAATGGCACAAGCGCCAAAACACCTGCAAGTAAATAAGCTAGAATAGCCGTGCGCATGCTTGATACTTTGAAAACAATTAATAATAAGAGAGACACGAGTATTGGTGATGCAGCAAGTACAACATATAGAAACGAAATCATTGATTCGATGCCACCGCCTAAGTTAAATTCAAA
>JAKADF010000487.1 GCA_021820805.1 Bacillota bacterium | reverse complement strand
TCGGAAGTTAGTAATGTAACGATGATTACAGACAAAGATCATTTTAAAGTTCCGATTGTTTCGCAGTATTTGGTGCCTAAAGTTGCTATCCTTGACCCAGAGCTTCTATTATCCTTACCAGCTTCATTAGTAGCAGCAACTGGTATGGATGCTCTAACACACGCTATGGAATCACTTACAAATAAAGCAGAGAATTGGTATGCAGATATTCTTTCATTGAGCGCTATTAAGTTAATTAATAAGTCAATTCGTCCTGCAGTAGCTGGAGGTGATTCGAAAGCATTGGGGGACATGCTATATGCCAGTGCGATAGCAGGTATGGCATTTTCAATGACGGGGCTGGGCTTAGTTCATGCGATGTCACATCCTATCAGTAGTTATTTCAAGGTTCCTCATGGCCTGGCAAACGCTGTCTTATTACCATATGTTATGAAGTACAATTGGGTGGGAAATCCAAGTCGTTATGCCGATGTCGCCAGAGCCCTAGGCTCCAATCAAAATGACATTGTAGAAGCTGCACTTCATGGAATTGATTTAGTCTCGAAGATGAATGAGCAGCTTGGTATTCCGAGTTCGTTTAAGAGCTTGGGCGTGAAGACAGAACAGTTTCCACGCATGGTAGAAGATTCATTGAAGAGTCGAAACGTAGTGATTAATCCACGTCGAGTAATGATAAAAGACATAGAGCGCATCTATCAAGCTTCTTATGACGGTGATTTATCGATAATTTAGAATGAAGAAGTTTACACAATAAAAAAGTAAGTGACGATGAGCAAAGTTTCAGTTTCATTTCCGTAATGATGTAACCTGTACGAAGGCGGATCCAGATTGTGTAATATGGTATTCGCCTTTGAGTACGGCTATAGCCAAATCGTCTGAATTCATTTTTAATTGTCTAACCTTTCGCATTGTGGCAGTACTATCTCGATTTTTGAACCTGAAGCACAAAACTTGGCATATTCCAAACATGTTTCGGGAGAATCGTCCGTCTCCATTGGCCACCATCGGATTGCGCCCATAGGTGCCATTGCGGCAAAGGCTTCAACTTCCGGTGGGACATTGCCCACGACCACCACTTCGATAGTTTTAAAGTTGGTTTCCATACCTTCTTGAAGGGTTTTTAATAATTGGGTATGTTCATTTGCACGGCTTGAGTACGGGATAGGAAATAGAATTGAAGTTTTAGAAGAGTCTTTATGAATGATATGTGCAGTTGTGCGCCCGGGATAATCGCTAGGCGCTTCCCATATACGGGTATAGGGTAAATTCTCTAGGGAAGGTAGACCTAGTTCCTCCATTCTTGTTTGAATTCTATTATAATAGTGGTTCCATAGTTCCTGGCAGAGGATTTGAATCTGTTCATTTCTTTGAAAAGTGGAGTTATCTCCTTTTTCATTCCGATATTGGAGATAGAGTAAATCAGGTATTGCAACGTATCTTGTTGAGAGAAAGGTTCGAACCAGCATGTCATAGTCATCTGCAACCAATAACTCTGGACGATGGCCGCCAATGAGATGGTAACAATCTCTGGTCCACGCCCGAGGATGGTTTGGCAAACCGACCAAATGGCATATTGTTTGCCCATTTAGAGCAGTTTGGTGCATCACATTTTGCCATCGGTTCATGCTATGCACAAAAACGCGGTAATACATACAGTAGCCAAATCCACAATCCCAACCGTACCAGTGCGAATGATGTGTATTCACATACACTTCTGCATTGTCTCCATAGGCAAAACCGCATTCAGGGTGTTCCTGAAACGCATGAACAATCTTCTCTAAACAGTCAGGGGTTAGATCATCATCGTGATCTACTTCCACCAAAATCTCCCCCGTGCAGAGTCCCGCAGCATATCGCTTCGTCGCTCCAATGTAACCACTTTGTTTATCTTGACGGTACCTTCTAACACGGGGGTCATCTAACGGAAGCAAATAATTCTGGTAGGTCTCATCGTCGTCTCCTGAGTCATCTACAATTACCCACTCCCAGTTTGGATATGTCTGTTTCAGCAAAGATTGATAAGGTCTCTGTATTTTGTCTTTGGATCTATAGCTAGCTGTGAAAACAGATACCAGTGGAGTGTCTGAAGTAAAGCGGGTAGGTGGAATAGTTTTGATTTCAGGGAGCGGTTCTGTGTAAGTAAGCCAGCAGTGAAACAACTTGAAAGGTTGAATATCTGCTGGAGAATCAAAATGCAGCCAACGTTTCCTCTCATATAATGGCAAAGCGCTTAGCGTTGAAAACTCTGTCCATTCCTTTCCGAGCGAAATATAGACACGAGGTTCCTTCGGGTTCTTAATTACTAAAGCATCATTTGGACCGTACAATTTGACCGTAATTCCTCTTTTGCGAAGTTCGATCAACATTTCATTCAATTTATTCCATTTATTTTTTTTTGAAACAAATAGATGGGCTGTTAATAGTGCGAACTGACCTGATGACATTTCCTGTCCCCTTCCCTTGTGCTCCAGGATTTACGCTGACAATAAATTATGAAGGAAGGGGGGAAATATTACTTTATCCGTTCCAGAATGTATTAGTTAAAGGAAACATGAAACATTGTTACAACTGTACTCCTTTCTACTTCTTAGTGGCGTAAAAGCAATTCGCATACAAATGGATATGTAGAAGAGTATGAAAATGGGCAGGCTGCACGAGCCTCCCCATCTTCATTAGTTTAAGTTAAAAACTGAGGGACTTAGCCTAATATTACTGTGGCAGCAGCACCATGCTGTAATGCATTTGGAGCAGTAATTAGCACAGACAGCAGGGTACATTGAGTGACTGGAATAGATAAACCTGTTACATGCGCGCAACAATTTGTCCCGGTTGTAGGTCCGTTTATCGTTACTGTAGTATCATTAAGCGCTGTAGTGGTGGTACCACAATCATCGCTTATCACTACAGTAGCCGTTACCGATTGGCCTAGTGTTAACGTTTCATCGCGGATACTAAACACTAGCCCTGTAATAGTTGTGTTCTGTGGTATAACCACATTGTTGCTGATAAAGTCCCCGAATGAACCAAGGCCAAGATAAGGATTCCCCGGGCTCTGTTGTGGTGCAGCCAAATAGATGTTATTAGCCCCTTGAGCGCCTTGAGCGCCTTGAGCGCCTTGA
>JAKADF010000486.1 GCA_021820805.1 Bacillota bacterium | reverse complement strand
GTAGCCCAGTCAACTTCGCCATTTTCATCAAGTGCGTTAATACGTCGATCCAAAATACGTTTTAATTTTGGATAAGCATGAAATGATTCCGGGTATTTCAAAAGTGCTTGATTGATTTCTTTAAGTTCTTCAAGAGTAACTTGTTCGGGCGTACTGGTTGGTTCTTCAAAACGTTGCAACGGTGGTTCGTCTTGTACGGATGCAACTTTTGCATAAGCATCTTTCAATTTCTGAAGAACTTCTGTATCGATTTTTTCAATATCTCCATCATTAACTATACCTTGAGCTTTTAGTACGTCCGCATATAATGCACGCACCGTAGGATGTTCATTGATAATTCTATAAAGAAGGGGTTGTGTTGAAGCTGGGTCATCCATTTCATTGTGACCCCAGCGGCGATACCCAATCACATCAATCATAAAATCCTTGTGGAAACGTTCCCTATAAAGGTACGCTAAGCGAATTGCTGTCACGCAAGCTTCAGGATTATCTGCAGATACGTGGACAACAGGAACCTCATATCCCTTAGCTAAGTCACTCGAGTAGCGGGTAGACCTTCCCTCATCTTCTTCTGCAGTAAAACCGAGATGGTTATTCGCAATCATGTGAATGGTTCCGCCTGTAGTGTATCCGCGAAGACGTGACATATTTAAAGTCTCAGCTACTACGCCTTCTCCTGGGAAAGCAGCATCACCATGAATTAGAACTGCCATTGCTTTCTGGACATTTTGAGATGGAGAACCGGGTTGTGTTCTATTTTCTTGAGCTGCGCGCGTATATCCTTCGATTACCGGATTCACGAACTCAAGGTGGCTCGGGTTATTTGCAAGCACTAACCTAGCCTTTACTTCAGTACCTTCGGCTACATTGCGACTTGCACCCAAATGATATTTAACATCACCTGTCCAACCGTAGTTGATACCCATTGAACCTTCTGATGGAACCAATTCTTTATTTGGAGATGAATGAAATTCGGAAAAAATAATTTCATACGGCTTCCTTAGAACGTGTGCAAGCACATTCAAACGTCCGCGGTGAGCCATACCAATCATTACGTTTTTAGTTCCATTCCCGACAGCAAGCTCAATCAATTTGTCGAGCATTGGGACGACGACATCAACGCCCTCGATTGAGAAACGTTTTTGACCTGCGAAAGTACGATGAAGGTATTTTTCGAATGATTCCACTTCGGTTAATCTGTGCAAAAGATTACGCTTATCATCAGCTGAAAGGAGCTGACTTAATTGTTCTGATTCAATAACATCTTGCAACCATTTACGTTCTTCCGGGGTGTTGACCTGACTAAACTCATACGCTAAGTCACCCGTATATACACCACGAAGATGATTTACAGCCTGTAAACCATTCTTCAGATGCTTCGGTGCGTCTGGCCACACAGCATCTGCTGGAATTGCAGATAAATCAGCTTCCGTCACACCGTAATGCGACAGTTCGAGCATTGAAACAGGGGAAGGTTGCCGAACAGGGTCAATCTTGGCAGCTAAATGTCCATAGCTGCGAATATTACGCGCAAGTTCAGCCGCGCCGAAAATCTTCTTAATTTGGTCTCCACTTGGAGCGACTGGACCTTTGTTTACAACAGCCACACTATCAATTGCAGAACCAAGAACATCAAACGGATTTCCGAAAGTCTCGAAGATATCACGTGTTTCTTTATCTACTGAGTTCGGATCCGCTGTATAATGCTCAAACAATTCAAGGATGTAGCCTTGATTAGGACCATAAAAGTTGCGCCAGAACTCTTCTCTGGTCATATCCACCGTATTTACCCGCACGATGGGCAACCCCCTTTACATTTAACAGCATAGTCACACGTTCAGATATGCATAGCTACCCAACACTAGTTACCTTACATGTTTCAATCGCGATGTTCAAATGTTTGACAATAGTTTTTTAACATGATATTCATCTTATAATTCGATGAATCAATAACGATTGCTCGAAAGTGACGAAATCACCCGTACAACCAAGTCACTTTCTTTTTATCGATTTAATCTAATGAGGTCCTCACCCCATACTTCGCAAAACAATCTTATCCATTAACTTATCTCTAAAACGTAATTCTAAATCAGAAAATTATGGATTACGCCATGAACCCTTAACTTTAGCTATTGGGATATAAAGTGCTTGTCGTGAATAGCCTTTTCTTCTCCATTCACCAGCATTAGATACCCTAAGGTATAACTTTCTTGGTAATACATAACGAGAGAGTTGTTGAATCAAACCGCAATATTACATATGGCTGAAAATATCATGTTGTCTTTTGTCCTAAATATCGCCGTAAAGCCAAGCCCGTGTCGGGGCAATTGAAACCATCCTAAAAGAGTTACTTTTAGAAAAAGCGAAAGAAATGCTGGGCGGAAGTTGTTGAAAGTTGTTGAAATGAAATCATGCCGGGCACATCTCATCTCAACTAATGTGACCCTCAATATTGGGATACATAAAGTTGTGAAACAACTTAAAGGATACACGTCGCGGGTATTGCAGGATGAATAAAACAATCAAAGAGTCGATTGTCTCCTCTAATGACGAATTCGTATTTTGTTGCGACAGTCGGAACTCTTCAACATGATGTAATTAAAGAAAACATTGAAGAACAGAAGTAGAGGTGAACTCATGAGGAAAACGCATAAATACAGACTTAACCAATAAGCAACAAGTACGAATTCACTTCACTTCACTTTAGATCGCACGTCTGTTTCACAATAGCCTCTCGACCATACACTTAATGGAAACAAGTTAGAAACCTTCTAAGGTTGACGATGTAAAAATCAAGCTGTAAATGTCTACTGCAAGGAAAATCAAAACTTGCACCATCATCGTGGAAATGGAAAGCATTACGCTAACTTGTCGCGTGAAATCGAACCGAATAGGTTGTCTGATTCTAAGAGGGCATGGGGAATAGTTGCTGAATTAGGCAAAACCTTTACCATATAACATGTTTATTCAACGCATAAGCAGCTGCTCCATGAACCATAGCGCAAAACATTTAAAATTGCGGCAGGATAGAGCTAGTTGGAGAAGCCCAAACGAAAGAACGAAAGAAGTTATCACTCGACACATTAGAGGTTAAACAGTTAGACGTAGTTGGTTTAACGAC
>JAKADF010000485.1 GCA_021820805.1 Bacillota bacterium | reverse complement strand
GGTATTAAATCTTAAAGAAACTAGAAGGCGTTCGATTAAATTATGGCTCTCCCTACCAAATGAATGGTTGTCGTGGAGACCGGATGTAAAGGCAATGTCTTTTGGGGAGATGATTCGACATGTGTGGACAAGTCAAATTTTTTATCACGAATCATTAAAAATTGGCAAGTCCGTATCTAATTTAGAAGATCCATATGAAAATCACCCCGTGACGAGTGTTGAAGAAGAAATATCGCTTTCAGTTCCTCACTTTGAGAATTTTAAAACTTATGTAGAAAGCTTGACTTCAGATGAGTTATCCAAACGTCAAATCGATCGCTCTGACATTGGATACATTCGGACGTATGGAGATATGCTAATGCGAATTGCTTATCATGAATCGGTTCATACAGGGCAGTTCCTACAATATTTACGTACTGCTGGATTAGCCCGTCCAGATATCTGGGATTAAGGGAAATGGCTGTGAACAGGTGCACAAATTGTTTTAGCTACCTCATAATGCCCAAAAGCTGATGGAGCAAGATGCCCAGAGATTGCTAGCCATGTTGACCACAGCGATGAATCAGCTAAACAATTATTGTGAAGTTGGCTGGAATCTCCTTGCCCACAGACGCTCATACGGATGTCAGGGCGTATTTTAAATTGCTTTTCGGACAAAAAGGCAATGGTAGTTTATGTGTGATGATGCATATTCATTTGCTTCTTGTATGTTACAGTTGTTGCAGTATCGGGCAGGAGTGTTTAATAAGTGATTTCTCCAAAGCTGAATGAAACGTTGTCTAGGATTGCTTCGTCTAATTCATGCAAGGAGGTAATCATAAATGCGATATAAGCAATTGGCTACTGCGGTAGTAGCCTTAACCATCTTGGCAGTGCTCGCAGGATGTGGGACACAGTCCCCCAGCCAATCTAACAACAATACAAATCAATTACCCGCATCAACTTCATCTCTGCCCAAATCATCTTCCTCACACTTCATGCCAGCGAACATTACATTTGTCAATGCCAATACTGGATATTTGTCAGGTGATAGTGTCAACGGAAAATCAAGTACAGGATGTGTTTACAAGACCACGGACGGTGGTCATACGTGGAAAAAGCTTTTTGATAAAGGTTCGGCTGTCTCAAACGTTGCTGTACTTGGACACGACGTATGGGTAGACGTTACGGATCAGCAAAATGGTGGTCTGTACTACTCAAAAGATGAAGGACAATCATTTGACCGTATAAGCTCTGTGAGTCTTTCAGGCATTGATTTCACGTCAGGAAATGTCGGTTGGGCAGTATCTCAGAACGAAAGCAACATGAAGACTGTGATAATGAAAACAACAGATGGTGGTAAGCAATGGGCACAGGTGTATCTGCCGAACTTAGAGTCAGGGGGTAGAGCTTCCGTTAGTTTTGCAAACCAAGAAGATGGATGGCTTTTAGAAGCCAGTCAACCTGGGGCGGGTAATCAAGGGAAAGGGTTATTACGAACTGCCAATAGCGGTCGAACGTGGGGCGTCATTTCCGACGTGCGGATTGGTGAGCCGACCAAAGATAAACAACTAGGAAGTGGAGGCTATGCGGACGGGATCGAAGTCGTCCCATCTCATCCGTCGAATGCGTATGTCTGGGAATCACGTGGACCCTTACTTTATACTTCAGATGGTGGGGATTCTTGGCATAGGTCTTCCGCTACGAAACCAGAAGTAGTCGAAGCACGTGGAGTTTCCATGCAGAATGTAAAGGATGGTTTTATACTTCTTCAAGATATGGGGCATCGCGATTTCATTCTTGAACGTACGACGAATGGTGGCGACAGTTGGCAAGCCGTCCACAGGTGGTCATACGCTTAAACTTTCTAGCAGTTAACTAGACATACACCGATTGATATTGCAGTAACGGGGGCAAATATCTGAGAAGGACACGAACCCGCCCAATACATAAACAGTACAGATTGCCAACTGTTAATGCGCTATGAGGCAGTAAAGTCCCATAGTATATTTCATCGAAAATTGAGTAGAGGTACGATTGGTGTACGGGAAACACCTGTATGATTGGGGTCAATTACATGGAGTTGCGTCATGACGGTATTTCCATATTTCTTCGTCGTAAACATTTTCGTGATTTATGGCTAGGCTCCGTCATTTCTGGTCTGGGTAACGAACTCGGAGAAGCGGCGGTTCTTTGGATGGTCTTAGATATCACCAATTCCCCTGCTGCTGTAGGTTTGATTTCTTTATGTATTGGAGTTCCAGCAGCAGTTGTAAATCCATTTGCGGGAGTGCTTGGTGATCGATTTTCACGTCCGAATTTGATGGTGTTAGGGAATGTGTTACTTGCCCTGTTTTATGGTGGCATTGCTGTCAGTAGTCACTTTGGGCTTCACTGGATTTGGATAAGCTACGTGTTGCTTGCACTGGGATCGGTTGTCTCACCTTTGACTTCTACAGGACGCTCACAATTGATTGCAGAACTTCTTCCGCAAGAAGAGCGAACTGCCGCCAATTTCTTCGGCGACGTCTACCTTCATCTTACCTGGCTAATCGGACCTGCAATTGCAGGGTTCTCTGTCGCTTGGTTGGGATATGGAACTGTATTGATACTCGATGCAATTAGCTTTGTTCTCTGTGCATTTTTTCTGTCTTTTATTCCTTCGTCTCTACATACTCCAGGTATGCCTTTGTCTCAGCTTTCAAAGAACTTGTTGGATGGGATAAAAATGCTAAAAGAGAATCGACTTCTACTGCAATTGGCAGGATTGACTTTTTTCTTCAACTTTTTCTTTGGGGTTTATTCCGTTGTATTACCGTTAATGGCTCGAAATCAATTTGGCGGTGCAAAGGCATATGGGGTACTTTGGTCTGCCTTTGCAATGGGTTCTTTTTTTGGCGGTATCATCTTTTCAAGGAAACCTTGGAAACGTGCTATGGGTCCATCCATGGCAACTGTGATCGTTCTATGGGGGATACTCACGATATTGTTGGCGTTTGCTCATCAGTATTGGATGGTACTTGTCATCATGTTGGTAAATGGTCTGGTGTATACGCCATACGAGCCGCTTTATAAGACCATTATTCAACAGATCGTTCCCCTCCGTATGCAAGCGAAAGTATCCAGCACAATTCGACCCATCACGGGGCT
>JAKADF010000484.1 GCA_021820805.1 Bacillota bacterium | reverse complement strand
GAATGGAATCACGAATTAACAGGAAAGATACTTTGATTCGTGTTGGTACGGGAAAAGGGGGGCGAGTTGTGGGACGAAATTTCGACGAGACAATGCGCTTTGAAGCAAAAACAGAAAATATAGAAGCAAAAAAAGCGTTTCAATTGGCTTATAAAGCTTTAATCGAAAAAGGTTATAACCCCGTATATCAAATTGCAGGTTATCTTATTTCCGGTGACCCAGCTTATATTACGAGCCATATGGATGCGCGAAACACGATTCGCCGTATAGAGCGGGATGACTTAATTGAGGAGCTGGTGCGTTCATACGCACAAATGAACCAATATGAGAGTTCTGAGCATTGATTATGGATTGAAACGAATTGGACTTGCGCTTAGCGACCCGACTGGGTTGCTTGCGCAAGGTCTTTGTGTGTTGCAGCGAATTTCCGATAAGAACGCAGTCGAGTCCATCAAGACGATTGCTGCCAAGAACGAAGTTGGTGAAATTGTTGTTGGGCTGCCGAAAAATATGAATGGAACAATTGGTGAGCGGGCAGAGCAATGTCGCGCTTTTGCAGATAAGCTTGCACAAGTGGTGTCGATTCCTGTCACAATGTATGATGAACGCTTAACAACTGTGGCGGCAACTCGGGTACTCATCGACGCTGAGATGCGGCGGAGTAAACGAAAACATGTTGTAGATGAGGTTGCAGCAACGATTTTATTACAAAATTATTTGGACTATAAGAGACGTCCACAATTTTAAAAATGTAAACAAAAGCAAGTCTTTTGTACGTGTCAGTTTTGTTTGAACTTTTGAGGAGAGAACCTGTTATATGATGCAAAATGGGCTGGAGGGGCCAAGACGAGGACATTTATTTCGCGTTCTCGTTCTTTGTGTCGCGGCTTTGTGTGCTTTTGTTGCTGTCAGCGGTATTTGGTTTACGGTTAGTATTTTGCCCCCTCGTGCACACGGAACTGTTTCAATTGATGTTCAAAAAGGGGATACAATCACGCAGGTTATAACCATGTTAGCGGATAAGGGACTTATCAAGAATGAATTTGCCTTCCGCATATATACCCGTTTGTTTGTACCGGCCCCTCAAATTAAAGCAGGACACTATATTTTGGAAAAAGGGACTTCTGTTCGGAATTTACTAGATGAGTTACAAAGCGGAAAATCCTCGTGGGAATCCGTTGTGGTAACAATACCGGAAGGATTTACAGTTAAGCAAATTGCTTCACGTTTACAAGACGCCGGTGTTTGCACTGCAAAATCTTTTTTAAGTGATGAGCAACACGGGACATTTGATGAATCATTTTTAAAAGATATAAAGCAAAATAAAAATATAAAATACCGTTTAGAGGGCTACCTCTTTCCAGACACTTACGACTTCACTCTTCATGAAGATCCCCGTGAAGTCATCGACGATATGTTGCGTAACTTTGCGAGACATATTGATACAAATGCAATGAACGAAATGAAATCGAGAGGTATGACACTTTGGCAAACCATAACAGAAGCTTCTCTAATCGAAAAAGAGGCTAAAGTTGCGCCTGAACGCAAAATCATTGCTAGTGTCATAAATAATCGGTTAGCGGCGAAGCCACCAATGAAGTTGCAGATTGATGCAACTATCGAGTATATTCTTGGCCATCAAAATATTGTTACAGATGCGGATTTGCGTGTAAAAGATCCGTATAACACTTATTTATATACTGGACTTCCGCCTGGTCCAATCGCTAATCCAGGCATGGCTTCAATAGAAGCAGTTCTCCATCCAGCAAAAACAAATTATTTTTATTATGTCGTAAAAAATAATGGTAGCGGGGAACACTATTTTGCTCACACGTATGCCGAGCAACTAAAAAATGAGGCTCAAAGCCAGAAGAACCTCGCTGCTGCATCCCATTGACGCATAGAAGTTTCATATTACGGGAAAGACATCACTATGAGCAGGCTGAGCAAACAACGTTTATGGCGCAGGCTGATATGGCTTACTTTGTGTTTTGCTTGTTTATTTGCCGTCCTTATCGGACGGCTTTTCGTATTGATGATTACCCCTGCTTTTGCACGACAAACAGTTCATGGAATAAGGCAATGGACAGTTCATCGCAGAGAAGCTGACATGGAACATTTTTATGTAAAAATGGTACAGAATGCACGTGGAAGAATTCTTTTTCGACAAGGAGCCCCAATTAGAGCAAACCACATCGCCGATTCCGTTGTTGGTGTCGTTGGAAAACCGGATAAATGGCCGCTTCTTCATCAGGAGGTTCCAATTAGAGGGCGAACGGGACTCGAGTGGACGTTTGATTCTGTTCTTCAGGGTACTCAAGCAGGCTATATTGGAACATTAGCAAGAGGTGCAAATAACAGCCGAAAATTTACGATTGACTCAAAAGTTGGTTCGGATATCCGTACAACTATGGATTACATTTGGCAAAAGACAAGTGAACGAGCGCTTGATGATGCGAGCGTTCAGAACGGAGCAGTAGTAGTTCTAGATACGAATACGAATGAAATTTTAGCAATGGCATCGCGCAGTTCGGACGTACTTGCCAATAATGCAGTAAGGGGTTTTGTACCAGGTTCAATTTTCAAATTGGTTATCTCGGCTGCAGCACTTGAAACACATCAAATTCCGCAGTCATTTCGTTTTATTTGTAATGGAAGAATCGATACACCGGCTGTCCATATGTCTTGTTGGAGAGCACATGGTGACGAAAGTTTCCGGGATGCAATCGTGGGGTCGTGTGATACGGCATTTGCCAGACTTGGAATTATGGTCGGATATGCCCCTATTCAGGTGATGTTTCACCGTATAGGGCTTGATTCAGAAGGACTTCAAAAAATTAATGGGGAAACGGTGCTTCCGGGGGCATCACTAGGAAGGTTGTTTATACGCCAGGGAACGGATGATGGTCTGCTCGCGAATACAGCAATCGGCCAAGAAGATGTCCGCATGTCACCTTTACAAGGGGCACTTCTTGCAAGTACCGTTGCGCACCACGGCTTTACTCGACCCGCGATATTGGTCATCGATGCTGAAAAAAACGGTCAAATGGTACGTTCCTATACGTACTCTGATGGATTTAAATGTGCATTTTCAGAGTCAACTGCCGCATTTCTCGATTCGGCAATGCGAGGTGTTGTCCATGAACCGAATGGAA
>JAKADF010000483.1 GCA_021820805.1 Bacillota bacterium | reverse complement strand
GCCCTTTCCTTCACGGTGGTACGCCAAGGGAAGAAAGGCAGAATGTTTTACAATTATTTCGTGCTGGAAAGATAAACACAGTTGTTCTTTCACGAATTGCAAATATGGGGATTGATCTTCCGGGCGCTTCAATTGTGATACAAGTTTCTGGGCTGTTTGGATCCCGCCAAGAAGAGGCGCAGCGACTAGGTCGCTTGCTTCGGCCAAAATCGGCGACTGGTGTATTCTACACACTAGTATCTTCCCAAACAATAGAGGAGCAACTGGCAAAACACCGCCAAATATACCTTGTCGAACAAGGATATGCCTACGACATTCAAAGTGCCGTTGACTTTGATGAAAAGGAGTCCCACTACATTGAAACTACTCGAATGCGTAGGCAGCGCTGATATTAACATATTACAAAAAATTGCAAGGAATTATGAATTTTCTTGCTCACTTTATTCAAAAAATGCTCTCTTACAGGAAATCCTCTTTGCTTTCCGAACTCCATCTTTCCTAAATAATCAAATTGAAAAATGGCACAATCGCTGGCCCACAATATACACTAGGCTGTGCCTCTCTAATCGTTTTGAATTCTCAACAGAAGAGATTCATGCCATGTTTAACGTAAAAGGGCCAAAAGACCCTGAGTTACAAAATGCATTGACACAGGGATGGCTGTTTTTAACGACGTCGGAATACGGTCGTTCACGGTACGTTATCCCAACCGAATTGTTAGAAGCAATGAGGGACAGTCTCATTCGCGGTTTAAAGAAGAAAGTTAAAATAAGCGCAGATGGACCGCTAACGTATAAAGATGAAGAATATGCAATGAGTCGAGATATCGATGTATTTTTGGAATATGTAATACATCACGATGTTCAACTTACAACTGATGGAGCGATGTATAAACGCCATTTGCAACAAATCTTAAAACTCATCGAAATTGAAGAAGTCCCATTGCAAAATGGATGGCGTTTCGGGTATGGGAGACGAATTCACGATTATCCAGACCGATTTGCACTCTTGTATGATTACGCATATCACGAAGGTCTACTAAACGAAACAGATGCAGGAATGCTTGAAATTACGCATGTACTCGAAAAATGGAACTTGATGAGTATAGAGAAAAAACAGCAAAAATTAATTCAGTTTTACATTTCCGTATATCGAAGACCAATCCCACGTTTGCACGAAATTATCCGTGTAATCCTTCATTTAGCGATGGAATGGATTGAAAGTGAATCTGCTTTAAGCGTGATCCGCGAACTTGTCAATAAGTTTTACTATGACGAGGTGGAAGATGTGTGGAAAAAACGGATCGTAAAAATGATGATGCATCTTGGTCTTTTAAAAATTGGCAGCGATAAATCTGAAAATACCTGGTTTCAAATTACAAAACTCGGTCAACAATTACTAACGAACGAAATAATTTCCAAGCCAAGTGAAGAGGCGGGTGGTGAACGCAGGATTCTAATGGTACAACCCAATTTTGACATCTTGGTAACGGCAGACGATCCGCATATTACGATGGAAATCGCTAAATTTGCAGAACTCAAAGATGCAGGCGTCATTCGCATCTATCGAATCACTGCAGAGTCCGCACAATCTGGGTTAGCAGCTGGGCACTCACTATCGAACTGGTTGGCACTGCTTAGCAAGTATGCTCAAGGCCCTATACCTGGGAATGTTGAACGAACTTTGCGGGAGTGGGAAAAAACACTGCCAAATGCGTGGGACAGTATGACATCGTGAACTTTTTACATCGGGAGCCCAAAAACTTTCAAATTCAAGTAAGCAATTTTCACTTTTGCAGGAAATTCCGACGTAGCCCCCGAATAAAATATACAAATAATTCTCACGATTTATAGGTCGCCGCATCTTGCTTGTCGACATTCGGGGATACAGCCAATAGGGAGGAGACGGCCATGAGTACTACAGTTACAGTCGCCGAGAAAAAGCATTTTCTGCGGTGGTTTCTCGCGAATTACCAATTACAGAGTCGGGAAGCGGAAATGCTGATTCGCTACGTGATGACTCGAGAGAATGTGCTTCGCAGTGTACATTTTGTGGATAATTTTCGGCACTTACCTCGCGTTATCGTCGTGTCTACAACGTGTGTCCAGGTTGCCCCCTTCCGCTATTACCGGCGCAACAAACCTGTAAGTACAGATGTTGAGCAGGCATTTATCGACTTGTATCAACACCCCGATGAAGAAATCTACATGGGGTTGTTCTTCCGAGAACGAGCGACAAGCGCGGCTTATGCATCTGTTTTAGAGGAGACGACGACGGCGGAGCTAGAGCCGGCAGTCAAAGAGTTGATAACACTTCAGGCGGATTGGATTATTGAACAGACAATTCGCAACTTTCAACGTCAAATGCTGATGGAAGCAGTAAATGAGGCATTGGACAAGGGAGATCGCGAAGCCTTCATTGAGGCTAGTCGAGAACTCATCGACTTTGATGAATGCCAATCAATAACAGCGAGCTGAAGTAACCGATTTGCACCGGCAAGGGAACCGGTGCTTTTTTATGTAAAGAATAACTTTCCTATATTTTATCAGAAACTGGGGAAGCGGTCGGCGGTAACTCATAGGTAAATCCTTCTCCTAAAACTTCATGTACATCGTTCACGATGACAAATGCCCTTTTATCAATGTGAGAGACGATTTGTTGCACTCGAGTTACTTCTTCTCTTGCAACCACACAATACACTACTTGCTTATCTTCTCCTGTATAGCCACCTTTAGCACTTAACATCGTGGTACCACGGTTCAGCTGACTATGTACCGCATCTGCAATTGCATCATAGTGGTCAGAAATTATGAGAAGTGCCTTGCCGCGTGTCGCACCTTCAATGACAAAATCAATCACTCGACTTGCAACAAATAACGCAACAAGTGAGTACATGGCCGTTTGGTAACCGACTACTATAGCAACAAGCGTGATGACCACGACGTCCGCAGCAAACAAAGTTTTTCCCATGCCAATTCCTCTGAAATGCCGTAACACACGAGCAACTATGTCCGTTCCGCCAGTGGTGGCACCAGTACGAAAAATGAGCCCTAAACCTAGACCCGTTACAACTCCAGCATAGAGAGCTGCTAAAAGCGGATCGTGTGTCGCTATTTTTAAATTTGCCGTCAATGAGGCGAATACGGAAACACTTAT
>JAKADF010000482.1 GCA_021820805.1 Bacillota bacterium | reverse complement strand
AGTCCGTGGGAAACGGGGTTTGCGGCGAAGCGGTTACGCCAAGATGAGCCTCTAGGCTGAGCATGGGACGGTTGAGGAACACGAACCTATTAAACCGCATCTGTGGGTTGAAATGTCACCCCTGCCTACACCGCTTAACAGGCAGGTCTCGAACTCACTTCGGTCACACATATGGACCGAGGTGACGATTATCGGCTGGACATGTATGCTGGCCGATGAGGAATCACGGGAAACGCGTAGCTAGACTGTGATGTTTGAGACGACTTGCAGCAAGCAAGGAGAAAGACTGCGATAGGCAACCTCGCCCATGCGTTATAACGTCCAACATGTGAACTGGGGAAGGTTTGTACAGATGTTAAGGGAGTGTGCCCCCGATGATGTACAAGCTGGCGGAGCCTCTATAGTAGTCCGAGGCCGTGAAAAACGGCTACATGGCGAAGAGAGGCAGTTTAAGTGGTTTGCTTGGCTGATTAACTGACCATAGTGATCGGAATTTTGCCTCCAGCTTCCTTCAGATTCCACCTCGCGGTGGTCTAATACGTTAATATCAATAACTGGAAGGAGTTCTGGGGAAAAGCCTGGACACCCCGGGATTCGATCCCTTAGGCAAGACATGCTTTCCCCAGAACACAAAGATTAAACAGTCGATAGAGGGTTGTGCTTTGAGCACCTTTGTATTAGGCCACTGCTAATTATTGTCTATCTGGGAGAGGAAACGGTGTCATGTATTTTGTCGGAATTGATTGGGCGGATCAAAAACACACGTTTGTTGTTATGGATCAAAATGCCCAAGAATTAGCTAAATTTGAGGTTACCCATTCATTTGTCGGATTAATGGAATTTAAAGAGAGACTAGGCTCGATAGGAATATCTCCTTTCGACGCTGCGTGTTTTATCGAGACTAGTAGGGGTCTTTTAGTGAGTTTCTTATTAGAACACGGATTTGTGGTATATCCCCTTAATCCTAAGGTTGTCGACAAACATCGAAAACCATCCGGAGCCAAAACCGACTTCATTGATGCACGATTACTTGCTGACATCGGTCGTAAAGACTATTTGACCATGACTCCGTTACAGCCTTCGATTGAATTGATTCAGGAGCTTAAGCTACTGACTCGTGACCAAGAAGAGCTCGTCAACTCACAGACCCGTTTATCGAATCAACTAATAGCATGTCTTAAAGAATATTACCCAGTTGCCTTGCAGTTCTTCAGCCGTATAGGTCAACTATGTACTTTGAGATTTTTACAAGCGTACCCTTCTATAGCATCCGTAAGAAATGCAACCGAAGAAGAACTAACTACAGTTCTCAGATCACTTAGACACAAGAATCCAGAAAGAAAAGCATGTGAAATCTCAAAAATTGCTCAAACACCTCAAATCCATACACCAAATCCAGTTGAAAAGGCCAAGTCCAGATTGATGCGAGCGCTGACTAGGCAACTTATAGTGCTTATTGAGGAAATCACTCTTTATGAAAAGGAGATCAAGACCTTGTTTAAACAGCACACAGATTCCCGTATTTTTCAAAGCCTGCCAGGTGCCGGAAAGCGGCTCGCTCCTAAAATACTTGCGGAATGAGGCGATAATCGTAGCCAATATGCATCAGTTAATAGCGTTCAAGCCCTTGCCGGAACATCTCCAGTTGCCTTCCAAAGTGGTAAATACTTCAAAACTCGCAGACGGACGTCCTGTGTCAAACCGTTTCGAAATGCTATACACGAATTTGCTTGGTGTTCTGTGCGATGGGAACCGTGGGCACGAGAATACTATTACCGTAAACGTAAGGAAGGGAAAACCCATCATGTTGCAATTCGGTCGCTAGCTAACAACTGGATACGTATTATTTTTGCAATGTGGAAAACGAGAACGACGTATAATTCTACGTTGTTCAGTGAAGCTCAAGTAAAGCATTTCCAAAATGTGTCATAATTAATCTAACTTATCCCAAAACGGCCTGAATCGTTTATTTCATCAACGAACATATGTTCCTTATTGACATAAAGGGTCTTGCCTTTGGCTAGTGGTTGGTAACTACAAACCCCCACAGTGGACTTTCACCACCAAGTTAATCACCATGCGTGGCGCACCATCTGGAGGCTTGGAGATAATGCTCCAAGCCTCCTGTTTGATTCTTGGGGATTTGTTTGATTATGCGAAAGCGAATAGAATGTTTCCTTGCGCGCAAATTTCACCGTCGACCTTTGCAATGCCGGATCCTTGGCCCATTGAACCATGCATCCGGTCAATCGTAATATCTATTTCGAGCTTGTCCCCAGGGCGAACTGGGCGGCGAAAACGGAAATTATCTAGACCTGTCAGCATGGGGCGTTTGCCTGTAAAGCCCGGGTTCACCATGATGGCAATTCCGCCGAGCTGCGCCATTGCTTCTGCGATTAATACGCCGGGCATAATGTTGAACTCCGGGAAGTGGCCTGTGAACTGAGGCTCATTTGCTGTCACCATCTTGTAGCCGACAGCACGATTGCCGGGAGTGAGTTCTGTGACGCGATCGACCAGTAGAAATGGGTAACGATGGGGCAATAGCTTTCGAATATCTTCCGCGTAGAGCGGGAGGGTTAATTCAAGTTCTTGTTCTTCCAAAATCCGTTCCTCCTTGTCATAACATGCGTCTATGTACGGGTATGACGTCCATATGAATAACGTACAGCAATGTGGTTAAATACGATAGACACACGGTGAACCACAGGAACATATTTTGCAGACTAACCGACGGCGGCCATGCCAGTATGATTGAACAAATGGATAAATAATAACAGACGGTTGTTGTCTTTCCCCAGCGGTTTGCTTTAGGCACTGCGCGTTTCCCTTGAAAGTAGAAAAATGTTGATCCGATTATCATTCCGGCATCCCGAAAAACAAGAAGTCCTGCGACGAGCCACGGGACACGGCTCGACTCTATGAGGGAAAACAAAACCGCAACCATCATTAGTTTATCTGCGAGCGGATCTAAGAGTTGTCCAGCTTGGGTTTGCAGTCCGTACTTACGTGCAATATACCCATCCAAGATATCCGTTGCGCCAGCTAATAAGAGTACACAAAGCGCGAGGACTTTATGCGTACTATCTGTCGCATAAAATGACCATAAATACACGGGTACGAGTACTAACCGAAAGAGGGTCAGTAGGTTTGGGAG
>JAKADF010000022.1:11621-15774 GCA_021820805.1 Bacillota bacterium | reverse complement strand
ACTCAGGCTGCTCTAAACATGCAAAAAAGGTTACACCTACCCCGCCTTTGGCGGGGTTCATTAGGTTGTAGTGCAAACTTGCACCTACAAACCCGCACCACGACTAGGGAACTGTCAAAGATGAGTTCTAATGTGAACTGAGGTTGCCGCCGTGACTTAGTCAATTAATAACGAGAAGTACACATTGCCACCAAGAATTTTAATCAAATACTATCAAATCTTTCTCTATATGAAAGATAAATTGTAACATATTGAAGATTCTGGTTAACAAGGGAGTGAAATTGAAGGTATGACTTGGGAGGATTTTGTCGGAAAATACGATTTTAACTTGGGATGACGAATCTGATACTTACATTGTTGATCCAAATGATGCTGCTACGATTCAATTATCAAGCCTACCAAAACCCGCCGAGTTTTTCTTCCACAGAAATGATCTTAGGGATGGTCTAAGAGATGTTATCTTAGAAGAAGGAGTTCCTGAGGGGAAAGTTTGCGTAGATCCGTCGGGCGAGGCATATATCTACGTATCGCACTATTGGAGTCGTAACAATTGGAACTATCCCTTAAATATGCGGTATCACATGGACTTGATGTACCGGTTGTTAGAGTTCAGAGAACGGGAGTTCAATGATATTTCTGAAATCGAATTTGACGATATCTGCGTTTTGAATTTTAACATACATCCTGGAAACTGCAATTTACTCTCCGAAGTTTTTTCTTATGGAATTGAAGTTCTGAATTGGATTGATGCAGAGGTTAACAAAGCTCAAGACTTGATAAGTAAGACTGTGGATACAATTAGATCAAACTACTCTACTTATAAATTGGTAGAGGTTCCGAGTTTAATAGACAAGATAAAATCTGAGAGGGACAAAAACAAAAAAGGTTTATTGTTAGAGGAACTAATGGCCAAGCTCTTTAACAAGGTACCTGGATTCGAAGTAATAGAACGGGTAAGAACAAAGACGGAGGAAATTGACGTCTTTGTTTCCAATTGTTCTGCGGATCCATTTTGGAGTAAGGAATCGCCTCTCATATTGATTGAATGCAAAAATTGGTCTTCTAAATGTGGCAAGGATGAACTCGTCTTGTTTAGAGATAAGATAAAAAACAGGCGAGGGAGAGCTAAACTGGGTTTTTTCATATCATGGAACGGTTTTAAAAGGACATTTAACCTAGCTGATCTAAGAACATCACAGGATGATATATTAATCGTCCCTCTTGATGGGGATTCCATTATACAAAGTGTTAATGACGGAGATTTTGGAAGTAACCTGAAGACTTGGATAAATCGGGCTACTCTTGATGATTGAGTGTTAGTTTGCCTATCGGAGGACCAGTACTAGTCGTCTTCAATTTGGAAACAAGGAACCTTGCTTTACTTCGAGATTTTACAGAGAACAACACGTAAATTAAACCAAATAAAGTGGAATACATATGCGTCACAAAATAGTATCCGAGAATGGGATCCTAAAATCTTACGGTAGTTTCTGAGAAAACCTTATTATACTAAAGAGACATAAGCAAAAGATGAACATTTAATTAAAACATATGAATATTCAAGGTGAATCATGACTTGATGTGTTTTTACTTCCAAGTTTCGGAAACACCAATTCAAAATCATGTGAACATAGGGCGGGACAGGTTCACAACTATCGTGGTCAATATTCCAATCAAATCTTTGACAGCCAGTGTCATCATCTTTCGTATTTTATGAGATAGCTAAAACGTTCAATCTTTAATTGTTCTGTGATGCCGAGTTGTGGCCATTGGTTTTGGGGTTATTATAAGTTAAAAAAGGACTCGGGAATGCTTAGCAAAAAGTTTCATTCTATACCGTTTGTTACCGCAAAATTCTCAAACGTAACCGTTCTAAGTCGCAAAACTATACGTTAGTTTCTCTTCAAGTTCAACTATTCTGTCTTACTTATAACCGTTATTCACAATGTTGGAGCTGCTCAATAAAGCGGAGACTTACGAGGCGTAAAAAACATAACGTGTTACCGAGTGTCCGATTGCAATATGCTACAATGACGGTAATATCATAACTGCATTTCTGGTGGAGT
The DNA here is from genome assembly GCA_021820805.1 of Bacillota bacterium. Next base: position 13,708 of record JAKADF010000022.1, on the reverse strand, counting down.
CTGTCACAACAGGCTCCTTTTTGCTTTTTTAGACGTTCAAATTGGAGGAATACTATGCATTCATCCGCAGTGGAGACTGTACAATGGTTGTTTTTGACGTTGCTTTTAATTTTCATAGTGGGTTCCGTTCTAAGTAAGGTTTCTGAGAAACTCCGAATTCCTGATGTGGTGCTGTATTTGATTATTGGAATGTTTTTTGGTCAATCTGGATTAAGATTAATTCACATCGGGATAAATTCATCACTAAACCAAGCTATTCTTCTCTTCGGAGCGTCATTTATTGTGTTCCATGGTGGAACGCTCACTAGTTTCAATGTCTTAAAAAATGTTTGGCGAACTATTACGTTGCTTTCGACACTTGGAGTGGTAGTAACAGCTTTCGTTGTCGCCATTGCGGCGCATTTCATTCTTCGCATACCATTGTCGATTTCATTACTATTGGGGGCACTCTTAGCATCTACGGATCCCGCTGCACTTGTTCCAATTTTTCAGCGTTTGCCCATTCATCAAAAAGTGACACAGACAGTGATTTCAGAGTCTGCATTCACAGATGCTACAGGAGCAATCTTAACAACCCTTGTTTTTACAGTAATCACAGCAAATTCGGGCGTTTCTATTGTTTCAACCGTGCTTGATTTTGTTCGATTGGCATTTGGAGGTATTTTGATTGGCGCATTCATTGGATTTATTGCAGCGTTTGTGATCTCAGAACATGACAAAGCGATTTTCCGTGAGTATACATCAATGATCGTCGTGATTTCTGTTCTTGCTGGTTATGCAGTTGCGGAATGGCTAGGTGCAAGTGGTTTTATGAGTGCTTTCGTGTCAGGCATCATGATTGCAAATAGTAAGAGCTTTAAGATACCGGTTCGTAAGACAGAAGAAGATGCTATTCATTTGTGGATGCGATTAGCTTGAAAATGCGAATGTTAATTTTCGTTTTGCTAGGAAGTCAAGTAAACTTCAGCATCTTGTTAAAATACGCATATCCTGCCGTCCTTGTAATTTTAGTCTTTATGTTCATCGCTCGCCCTTTAACCGTAATTTCAAGCCTACTCCCGGACCGAAAAGCTAAGTGGAAACGTAATGAGGTTTTATTCTTTTTCTGGGTAAGAGAGACAGGTGTTATTGCTGTGGCACTTGTCGGAATACTAACAAGTACCAACATTCAGTATAGCGATGTTCTAGCGTCTGTAACGTTTGTCGCAATACTTATGACGCTCGTTGTTCAAGCGAGTACCACACCGACCCTAGCGAGAGTTCTAGGGTTATTAACCGTAAAACAAAAGCCTCGTATTTAGTTTTTTAGAATGTTGAATGTGGAAGCCGTATGATATGGTATGAACTGGGTTGATGCAATAAGGCTTTCGCCAATGCCAGGATTCCTAGTACTTCTATGTACGTGAAAATCAAAATAACGTCCGAAAGCGGCAATCTATGTATTGACATTCCTTGTGCCTAGGGCTAATAATGAAACGTTGAAACGTTCGGCAGTGCGCTCAGAAATTGAGGCAATTGCCGAGACATGGGTGTGTCACACTGCATACCTTGAATCGAATACAATCAGTCCTCGTTAGGCGAGGCGTCTATGTGAACATAAGCCACTGCCCGGAAACGTCGAAAGACGCCAATGGGTCACCAGGTATTGCCGGATTAAGGCTTTACCCAATGTGGCTGAGTGAAGACTCTACGTTGCATAGTGCTAAAGCTCAACCAGGGGGATGTGTGGAAATCTGTTTGTTTTACATGTGCAGATCCAATCCCCTGAGCTTGTGCCAGGGGATTTTCTATTTGCTCTTTGAAGGAGGTGGTAGGTATGGACGCAGGCCCTAGTCATCAGCGACGCTATTGTTTGTTTCGTTTGTCAGTATTTCAAACCGGGGATTTCTGTCCCTCCTATCACTTCTTCAAGGAGGATGAGTGTCATGCGCACAAATTTGGCAATTCAAGAAACGGCTGTTCTGGACAGCCAGCATGTTGGTGACATCCAAGGCGCACTAGGAACGGTGCGTGTTGACGATAATGCAACTCGTAAGAACTGGAAGACCCGTATGTTGACTTTGCTTGCCATCATGGGTCCGGGACTC
>JAKADF010000022.1:0-11611 GCA_021820805.1 Bacillota bacterium | reverse complement strand
TGGGCAAAATTTCGGAACGAGTCTGCTCTGGGTTTTGCTCCTTCTCATTCCAGTGCTCATTGTTAATCAGGAAATGGTCGTTCGCCTTGGTTTAGTAACGGGAGTCGGCCATGCCAGACTGATTTTTGAACGGTTTGGGAAGTTTTGGGGGGCTTTTTCAGTTGGTGACTTATTCATACTGAACGTGTTGACCATTGTGACCGAATTCATCGGAATCCGGATGGCGATGGCTCATTTTGGCGTAAATCCTTTGTTGTCTGTTGCGCTCGCATCTATTTTGCTGATTAGCATGACGGTTACCGGCAGCTTCCGTCGTTGGGAACGATTTATGTACGTTATGGTGGTGGCAAATTTCCTAGTCATTCCACTGGTCTTTATGACTCACCCAGCAGTTCAGCCGTTGGCCACAGGGTTCTTGCTGCCAGGAGTACACGGCGGACTTACCTCGAATGCACTCCTGTTGATAATTGGAATGGTCGGGACTACGGTTGCGCCTTGGCAGTTGTTTTTTCAGCAGTCAAACGTTATCGATAAGAGATTGACGCCAAGGTGGATGTCATACGAAAGAGCTGATACGGTCATTGGATCCGTTTTCGTCGTAATTGGAGCGACAGCGCTTATTGCAACCACAGCCTTTGCGTTCCAAGGAACCAATTTGGCTGGGCAATTCGTCAACGCTGGAACCGTAATAACTGGACTTTCGCAGCATGTGAGTGCCTTGTCGGGTGACTTATTTGCCATCATTCTGCTGAATGCTTCTTTGATTGGAGCTGCCGCAGTTACTTTGTCTACTTCGTATGCTTTTGGAGATGTTTTCGGGACCAAACATTCGCTCCATCGATCCATGAAGGATGGACTCAGCTTCTACTTGGCATATGGTGCAATCATTTTGTTTTCCGCGGGTATTGTAGTCATTCCACATGCTCCTCTTGGGCTCATTACGACCGGTGTGCAGGCTTTGGCAGGCATTCTTCTGCCGAGTGCAACAGTATTTCTACTAATGCTATGTAACGATAAAGCCGTTCTCGGTCCTTGGGTGAACCGCCCATGGTTAAATGTGATTGGTGCAGTCATCGTGGGTGTGTTGGTTGTCCTTTCACTGATTCTGGCCGTTGCAACATTCTTTCCAACCGTGAACGTTCAACTGCTGAGTATCGTATTGGCGGGAGTGCTCTTCGTTGGGCTGGTATTGGCTGGAGTCGTATCGTATCGGAAGCGCACATCTGTTCAGTCCGTATATGCGGAAGAAGATCGCCATAGTTGGAGAATGCCACCCCTTAGCAAATTACAGAAAGCTGTGTGGTCACCAACACAAAAGTTAGGCATGGCAACTCTTCGGGGGTATTTACTCATCGCGGTAGTGATGCTCGTTGTTAAGATTGTCCAACTCTCCATTTGAGGTTGACTGATACGTAAACCAACAATATGAACATAAAATGGAACTCATTCCTCTTGTTACGGGAGCTTGAGTTCTTTTTATGTTAATTTTAGAGATGTACCAGAGGTTTCTTTAGAGTACTCTTATTCTTTATTTGGAAGAAGAATGAATTTTCAGTTGGATTTGGTGTTGAATATGAAAAGAAAACAGAGTTTAGTCGAAAAAGCTTAATCCAGCTATTCGGGGATGGAAGAATTATTATGGCAGTGTAGACCCTGGTGTGTCCAACAAGTTCCTATCCAAGGTGGACTGGTATATTATTCGGAGACTGACACTGTATTGGAACAAGAAATACCGAAGACATTACCTGCATCCGAGAAAGGTTGCAGAGGTGTTTAAGAATCTGGGGTTGAAGCAAGTCTGCGCCCGCGGATCGCAAATCGGTATTAACACTTGGTGGTAGCTATAAGGCACAAGGTGAAGACAAATTTCTTGTCCTCGCTTGAACGTGATCTTCTGGTTCTAGACTCCTGACTTTTAGAATCACAGTTGAATTGTTAGGAGTTGCAACGTATAATACGTGCTCATCGGACACTAGGCACCGTATCCAGTTCTTTTACAAGTAACCAATAGTACGCAACTAGATGCGATACTGTTAAAAATCCCTATGTCGTCATCTGACATTAATGCCTTTATGGAGGGAGTGGAAGTTTGTCCGTGACGTCATGAACAAGTTTTGAATAGTGTAGAGGCATATCATGACGGGAGGGATTTTATTGAACCGGTTGACGAGGCAGCCCTGTGCTTGCATCGAAAGTCCTTGCACGCGAGACACCCGAAGAGTACTACGAACTAAGTTCAGAATTGGGGAAACGCTCACGTTGACCACACTTTCCGGTAGAGCCTTTACAGGAAAGTTGGTACGCGTCACCAAGGGAACTCTGGTGCTTTCCGTCAGTGGCATTCTTCATTATTTTCCATTATGTCGAGTCGGTGGACCACGGAAATCTTGATCGAGAGGACTTTAGGAGATGGAAGCATGAGATGTAGCACTTGCCGTTGCGTTGAAGACATCTGTACTAAGAGTCTCAGGTTGTCCCTAAGGAAGTATATCGGGCGACAAATACAGGTGGGACTTGTGTCTGGTAAAAATAATTTCCTGGTTGGTAAACTTCTGTCCATATCCTCCGGGCTCGCTACAATTCGAGTGAAGGGGATCACAAATTACGTCACTCTGTGCGAAATCGATTACTTCAAACCGCGACTTCGATGAACAATGTCTGCAGAACTCGGGTGGTCTAGGAGCGAGTACAAGGATGTTTAACTCTCGCGGTATCGCTGTAGGTACGCATAATAACGAAACGACTAAGTGAATGCATCTGGTGTCAGAATAGGCAATGGAGTGGTCACAATAACTAAATTATTTCCATGTATTTTTAGGGAATTCTGCATTACCACACTGTAACCATTGTCCGGTTAATGTAAGTGTTGCTTCAAACATCAAAAATTGCTCATTATTGCGCACGGATGATAGACCCTTTTTAGCTTGATCTACCTATTCTGTTCGGGGGTATTCGTTCAAGAATAAAAGAAACACAATGTTAATGTATTTCCTTTGAAAAACATCGTAAACCAATTTGTAATAGTTTACGGTGTTCTTTGTATTATCTATATTTACAGTATTTCACACTCCTACGATTCTCCATACCCCTAATCCATCTACTTCTAACATTTTCACCATTCGACTAAGAATATTTCAGAATATATCATATTCATATTATATTCGCGGTACTGAAATAGAATGAGTTCCACAATATGGATTTGCTTCCTGATGAGATTGTATCCGATTCGAGTAAAACGAACAATCGAAACCATGAAGTTGTTCTTCGTGGGGCAAACTTACCTGTTTTTCGAGTTCAAAATTGGGCAAATCTTCATATCTCACTTGGTTACCCATCAACCCACGGAACGTGCTTGAATTTTTGAAACTCTACTCATTTTATATCCAAGTACATGGTGGTAGGCATACGCGGTGAAGTTCGCATATTCAAATCCATACTGTCCGTGATCTTCGTTATGACCTCAACTATTAGGGGCTCCAACTTTGCTCTTCGCAACAGACCGCATCGGTTTGAACTTACCTCTGTAGCTCGCGTGTAGAGAAACAAGTGGATGTACGTTCGCATCACGTAACGCCTGACTGCAGTGAAGCAGTCGAACGTAGTCTAGTCTATTGCTGACTTTTAGTTATGAGTCCCTTATGCCCTTTGAATCTTTAATGTGATACCAATACTTATTTGCATCTAGAAGATGTGTTAGCGTCGTTCTGGCATTTTCGAAAGAAACTCTCTCACAGTAAAGTCTTGGTTGTTTCCAAAGGCAACAAGTTATCAAAGTCTTTACGCCTAGATGTTGCTATATTTAATGACGCATCATAGCTAACGCGCTACTTCAATTATTGGGAACACCCTAAATCTGAATACTTCGATAATACCTCTTGTTCTAGCCGTGTACCAATTTGCTTTTCAATAGTCACAATAGCCTACCCAAGTACCTATTTTTATAAATGCAAACAATTGTCCCACTCATCTCCAAGTATCCAACATAGCATAAGTTACCAAGTCGAAAGGGGAAAGCGTACATGAAAATTAATAATTCAGTATCGAATCGGGTGTTAGCGGCTTTTTTTGATAAGAACTGGGTAAGCAGAAGAGAAATAGGTGGATTTATAGTGTACGTGGCAACCTCGAACAACTCAACTGTAAGGCTTGTTGTTAGTGGAACTAGAAATCAAAGACTCACTTTCAAAAAAGGACAGAGAATATTTGTCTTTGCAAATACGTTCCACTTTCCGCCTCATGATCGTGTGTTTTTATAATTAAAGTTCAATAAAAGGCGGCGGAATGCGACCCACCGCCTTTTATTGAACTTTTCTGTACCGCCTGCTTAATTCTTCTTTATTCATTTTGTAATAATTTAACATTTATTGTTCTGCGCTTTCCTAAGAACCAATAGACGGTAGTTTAGCGGAAACATTTTATGGGTGCGAAAAAATGGAGGTAACGTCGAAGCGTTATACCTCTGAGAGGATAAAGATAATATAATGACGGATATTTTCAACATATTTTTTATATGAAGGGGTGATTGCGTATGGTTTGCAAATATTCGACTGGACCGCTAAATAACCTGACAGTGAACGGCAAGCTTGTTTCCAAAAATATTATTGTAAACTCGATAAACCTGCATCAACGCAATATGGCTAAGGTGAAAATTAACGTGTATGCGCTAAATGGGAAGAGGAAATTAATTCGTACCGTTACTCTTCGTGTTAAACCGAATTCATCCACTTTCACTATCCTCAATGTGTCAACAGCGATGCAATATGAAGTGCAATTTATTACAAATCAACCGAGGGTTCTTTTTGCATCATTTGGAATCAGCCCCAAAGACCGTTATGTTGCCGCACATCGAGTCGTTAATAGTGAATTAACAAGAATCGTATAGAAAAAAGGGAGGATGCAGAATTATGGGGATTGTAAAATCCGCAAAGAGCGGTTTGGCAGTAAGAACTCAGTTTACATTTGCTGTCAACGATCGAACATTAAATCGTATTCTTAGCAGAATTGCTAAATATTCTGTCAACATTGCCGCATTAGTAACCATCAAAAGGAACAAGAAGTGCAATATTGTCAGACTTGTCGTAGGTTCATCCAAAGCAGAAACTACCCAACAACTTTTGATCGTAGTAAAAACGCTTAAATCTCTTGGTGTTAGGTATAAGGTAGAGAAAGTCATTTCAATTTCGACAATTCCAGCGGGAGTTCCTGGTGGATATAACAGATTGATTGGAAGTTTGTGGTGCAAGGTGCAACTGAAATCATTTTATTTGGGAGAGAACAATGTTATATATCTGAATGTATCAAATATCCCTAAGACAATCAAAATCTTGTCGCAAAGAAAACCGAAACCATGTCTTAAGAATGGCTAAGCAAGCAGATTATAGAATGGTATGGAAGATGGATTACTTTATCCTATATTTTCACATAAGTTTAGATCAACGCAATGAATAAACGAACAAATTACATGTCAAACGCCTCATAAGGAGGTGTTTTTTATTGAGCGGGTGCGATATCGGTGGTGTACGCGAATGAACATCTTCATGAATAATATGCATTGTTGGTGCTACTCCATACCGTCGCATTACGAACGGGCAGCCCATTCGATGTACAGGGAAAATGCTCGGATGTCTGACAGTTTCTGTAGTCGAGGAAAAAGGGAACCAGAGGAAGATGGCTAATGTCAACCCAGGTAAATCCATTCTCTGCGGTGACGCACGATGGGCGTAAAGCCCCAACACTGATAACCAGATTTATATACCCCTTTTATCAATAATCGCTTGAAAGTCTCCAAGTGTATACAGCTCGTAACCTAAACTGGTACAAAAGTCATACTTCAATATCGAATGTCACCAGTGGCTGTTATTCCGATATTATGGTGCGTATCCGGTAAGGGCTTTTCAATGAATGAACACTAGTCAACTTGGGACTTTTTGCATGTGCTGTCTGATGCGGGCTGGTGGTGAGTCGGAGGCAGGAGGAAAGCCGACTTTGTTTCCGCAAAAGTCTACATATGGTCGGTCTCATCTTATCGAAGTTGTGCCAGATTCGAGAGTCAAAGTAACATTGATTCTTCTTGCACCAGCATTAGCCTGGCTAAGAGAGAAAGTGCATTGAATGTAGTCGATATACCTATTTTGTTGCTTTCTGCTGAAATGGATCAATACACTCCTGTTTTTCATTCAGAAGTGATCTTGAGCGGAGTACAGAACAATAAGAAGGTTCATCACAGAGTTATTAAAAATGATAGCGAATTTCGAAAGAGTGAAAGTATGTCCATCTCAGAGCATTTGGATGTCAAACTGGAAGTCTCCAGCAGGTTTATCATTGGCAACATTGAATTTATATCCGTTCGTTAAATGTCAACGTAGAAGGAATGTTTTTTCAGATACCTCAAAATTTTATTTGTATTTCCGCTTACAAGTCGACCGCTTAATGACTAGGGGGCGCTACTGCTTTTAAGACGAAACAGATAATCGTTAAATTATCAGCTTAGAGAGAAAGGATTACAGACATGTTTCATGAGTTTTTGGCGGAAGACTTTCACGTTCTTGTGGTCGACGACGATGAAAATATTAATACCCTCATACGAATGTACCTTCAACACCGTGGATTTCAGGTGTCCTGTGCATACAATGGTCTCACGGGTTTAGAACTGGTAGAGGAAGGTGTCATCCATCTCGTTATACTAGACCTGATGATGCCTAATATGGATGGATGGGAGATGTGTAGGCGCGTCAGGGAACTTGGAGATATTCCGATTCTGATGCTAACCGCGAGAGGGGACAGCTTGGACAAGCTCCACGGGTTTGAAATCGGTGCAGACGATTATCTCGTCAAACCGTTCGATCCCAATGAGTTGGTTGCGCGAGTTATTTCATTACTGCGTCGTACTTATCAGCCGCGAATAAATATTACACCCGTGACAACGATTCGCTTCGGCAATCTCTTGATTGATACGGTAGCTCATTCCGCTTGGGTATATGGGCAACCTGTGACCCTTACACCGCGGGAGTATCAATTGCTTCGAGCTTTTAGTGAGCATCCCAATCAGGTGCTGAATCGACAGCAATTACTCGATTCCGTGTGGGGATTTGACTACGTTGGTGAAGATCGAGTGGTCGATGTATTTGTTAAACGCTTGCGTCAGAAGCTTGGTGTTGACAAGGAAAACTGGTCGATTATCACCGTGCGTGGTGAGGGATACAAATTTAAAGTGGAGCGATGATGGATGCTGACAACGATGTTTCGAAAGACATTGACAGTATATTTGAGTGTCACTATCATCGCGTTTAGTATTCTTACATTTGCTGTTCACTTTGAAATCAAGCACTTCTTGACAATGCAGCGTTTACAGGTGTTAAGTCAGGAAGCGAACGCAATTCTACCAATTCTAGAACGTGTGAATGGGAATCCAAGGTTCTATCCTGCCTACGACAAGGTGGTATCCAGATATAAAACGACGTACGATGTCACGGTGAATTTGCTTTTGGTGAGGAACAGCGGACTACAGAAAATTGAGAAATTGACCAATCAACTTGTCAAACATAACGATATTCTAAATGCGTTGGCTGTACAGAATGTCTTAGCTGGGCAAGAAATTCAAGCAATTGGACCGTTTAGTAAAAAGGTTCGAGAATCAACGCTTATCGTCGGCGTCCCCATTCAGAGCAATGGTGAAGTGGTTGGCGCACTGTTTCTCCACACCCCCGTACAAGAACTCCAACTTGGGCAAGTGACGGAAATCATTCTATTAATTTCGATTCCGATTCTTCTGCTTTCAATGCTTACCTTGTATTTTACATCGCGTCGTTTCTCGTACCCGCTGCTAAAAATGCATCAAGCAGTTCAGTCCATCGGCAAAGGCAACTTTAGGGAGCGGATCGATGTACACAGCCAGGATGAAGTCGGGCAATTGGCAGACGCATTTAATCATATGGCAATACAATTGGAACGTTTGGAGAACATGCGAAAGGACTTAATTGCCAATGTGTCGCACGAAATTAGGACGCCACTGACTTCTGTGAGGGGGTTCATTCAGGGAATTCTTGATGGCGTTATTTCATCTGAAGAGCAGAATCAATATTTGCAAATTGCTTTCATCGAACTGGAGCGCTTAGGCACGATTTTGAATACAATGCTGGATTTATCAGCGATTGAAACGGGTCGGATCACAATTGATTTACATCCCGTACGATGGGCGCAGATTGTAGAGAATGTTAAAGAGAGAGTAAACATGCGTGTGGTTCAGAAGGGAATTGAACTAAACACCTATAATCAAGACGAAACGGTGACTATCCTTGGAGATGCTGAGCGAATGACTCAGGTTGTCTTTAACATTGTAGACAATGCGATTCGCCATACGTCGAGCGGTGGAATATCTATCACAAGTGATGTGCTGAATGGAAAGCTGAGGGTGCAAATCCGAGACACTGGAGAAGGGATTCTCCCAGAACACCTTTTTCAAATATGGGAACGATTTTTTACAGGTTCGATGGCGAGAACATCAAACCAATCAAGAACTGGCTTGGGGCTTACGATTACAAAATCTCTCGTTGAATTGATGCATGGTCAGATTGAAGTAGAGTCAATTCCTTCGCGGGGTACTACGTTCATCTTGTACTTCCCAGTTTTTTCGTCTTCGACATATTCGTGACACAATTCATTTGTACCATTCACTTAAGCCCCGATATGGGAAGTTCATCACTTGTTGGAGGGATATCAAAATGATGAAATAAGACAAAAAGGAATAAAAATATGGAAAGTATTACTGAAACAGTACTTTCTCAAAGAAGTTTCAAATATTACGACAAAGACAACGACATGATTAATTCTCGATAAGAACAGCGGTCAATGATAACTTAGACCATTATCCTGACAGGGAGAGATAAACTTTGGAGATTGGGTTTATTGTCACTGTTATTCTGCTTTCGGCTGTTCTCGGATTATTTTCAAGTCAAGTTCTACAAAACTATTTGCAGTCAACAAATCAGGAGACAGAAGGCGCCGTTCATCAAGAAGGCTCTGCGACCCAATCCAGAACTAGTTTTGTATTACACATATAGATTGATAAAAGTAATCTTTTAATATAAACACTTATGGGAGGTGTTGATATGAGTTTAGGAAAAGTTAAAATTGCGATGTTATCTAGTGGAGTAGCCATACTTGTAGTGGGTGGCATTTTAATGGCGGCTGTTCCAGCGTTTGCAAGCTCAAACGGATTCTCTTCTCCCACACCAGCATCGTCAACTACTTCTACGAAAAAGGAACATCCTCATCCGCATTGGTTGCAAGCTATATTACAAAAAAATGTGGTTCAAGTTGCAAAAGATTTGAATATTACCAAACAAGAGTTGGTAAAGGATTTGACGTCAGGGAAATCACTCGATGATATAGCAACATCTTCTAAAATCACGCAATCACAGTTAGAAAGTGGTCTACAGACAATCATTCAAAATGACTTGCAAGCCCGTGTCGCCGCTCAGCATATGACATCCAGTCGTGAAGCAAAACTGCAGAAAAATCTTGATAACCAATTGTCTAAATTTATGGCGAACAAACATATTATGCGTAAACCCAATAAATTCACTGCTAACATAAACGTCTTAAATTTCGTAGCCACAGAATTGCATTTGACACGTTCACAGCTCATAAGTCAATTAAAGAGCGGTAAGTCCATCAACCAGATCGCAACTGCACAAGGTGTGTCACCCAGTAAACTACAGGGCGACATTACTCAAAAACTTGATACCCAAGTCAATTCTAAAGTGGGTAAGTTATTGAATAAAACCGGATGGTTCCAACATAAAGTTTCCGTTTTAGTTTCAGCAACAAATAATTCATAGTATCAGTCCGTTCGTCAAGAGATTACACCGAATATGTTGTTTCGTAACTGCAGGTTATGCAATACCTGTTTCACAGCTCTTTGGGACCTTAAATGTCCAATTAATACTCAAAAAGGCATCGTAATGCGATGCCTTTTTGATGTTGTGGTCCTTGGGACCACGACCGTTAGAATCTGAATGATCTTGAAGCATTGAGGGCTTTGAACTGGATAACGATATGGCTCGTAGGTTGCATGATTATACAGTCAGTCGATCGATGCTTGCGTCGCATAAGGACAGGTTAGCTACAGATGTTCACCTATGTTTAACCCATTTTCCCTAGGGTTTTAATTTTGAGATAAAGATCATTCCGATGAGTAGTGGGAGAACTACAATCGATGTCCAAAGAATCTTGATGTGCATCATCCTGTAAATGGGAGCTCCCAATATAGAGATGCCATGTGCAGCCGTCAGATGCATCGCATGAAATACCAAGGGACTAAGCCATACAGCTCCCGTTATGATAATTCCAAGTGCCGCATGGATAATGACAAGAAGATCAATGAAGTGCATGATGTCAGGAATTGCAATTCTAACTACTTTATTCCCTGAGAACAATGAAACAAAGGACAGCATCAACAGTACAAATGATGAACCCTACCACCCTGCTATGAAGACAAGATGAAGTGAGATTATTAATAGTCGAGTTTTAGGACGCAACTTGTTCACCAAGTCTGTTCACACACCTTTGTTTGATTTAATTGAACAATGTTAAATTATTATTGAACGTCGTTAAATTTATGCATGGAGCGTTATACTTGTCAAGTGCAAAGGAGCGGTTGGGATGGCTCGAAGAGGGTCAGATAACCATGGTGATGGGACCAGAGGTGAGAAGTTTGTTCCATTGGATCGGGAACTCCTTGTACGAACAGCTCTCTCCATTTTGAGTGATGAAGGTCTAAACCATTTGAGCATGAGGAAGCTCGCAGATTCATTGGATGTGAAAGCTTCGGCTTTGTACTGGCATATCAAGGACAAACACGTACTGTTACAGTTGGTAGCGGATAAAATATGTGAGGAAATTCAGTGGTCTAACGAAGATATCACGTGGCAGGAAAAGGTTTTTTTCGGTATGAGTAGTTATAGAAAAGCGTTACTTCGATATCGGGATTCCGCAGAGATATTTGCTGATACATCCCCTAATACTCCGAATCGCAAACATCTGATCAAAAATTTGATTGAAACGCTTATGCAGTGTGGTTTTACTCCGCAAGAATCATTTATGACGAGTGGTCTTCTAAATAATTATGTCATTGGGTTTGTAATGGATGAACTCCGTATAAGTCGGAGGGCGGATAAGATCCCACCAAAGAATGCCAGGGTAGAACAACCGCCCATGGATTCGCTTTTTCAACATGCGTAGTTTTCCATCTAGGAAGGCAATGAAGAAGATGAGAGCAAAGGTAAAAGAAATCACTGGACCGCGCTCCCGTCTCTATTGGTCTCCTAAACAGGTGGTCGACAAACTCAACCCCGTTATTCAAGGGTGGAAGAACTACTACGGCAGTGTTGACCCATGGATGTCAAATAGGTTTCTTTCAAAGATAGACTGGCACATTATTCGGAGACTGACTCTGTACTGGAATAAGAAGCACAAACGAAATCACCTGCACCCCGGAGAGGTCAAGGAGATATTTGGTCGTCTAGGCTTGAAACGAGTAAGCGGATGGGGAAGCTATATTACCCAAGGTGAAGACATCGGAAAGCCGTATGCGGGAAAACTGCTCGTACGG
>JAKADF010000481.1 GCA_021820805.1 Bacillota bacterium | reverse complement strand
TTTCCTAGCTCATACAAAGGGAATATCCGTTTACTGCAGCATGGTTTGCAAAACTGGAGCGGATTTATACCGAGCAAAGGGACAAATACAATAAGTATTCTTCCGTCTGGTGTGATCAAAACAAATGGCGATAAACTAATCCCGCCTGATTATGATACAAATGCAGCGGATCAAACGACGCTCTATGTAAATTTAGACCCGAATCAGCCTTTTAATTATGAAGGGCAGACAGTTGAAGATTGCGGTTTTGCATTTGACTACCATGACGGGCTGTATGGATTTGTGAATTCGTGGATTACTTTAAAAAACGGTCATACAATTTACTCTGACAAGCCTCAGTTATTTCAAGTCAAGGTTTTGTCAGTGAAAGAACAAAAAGTAAACTCATTCTTATTGGCCATGATAGATCCTGCAGAGACTTAATGGTGAATTGTCATCATATGATACTTGTCCTCTACACCCAACACTTGTAAGATGTATATCATGAATGGACAAAGAACGACATTAAAGGATGGATGGTCCTTGGGGGCCGAACCCTTGACCTACCCGTTTGTTCATGTGCTTGGGATTCGCTTTCACCGTGTCTCCATGGCTCAAGCTGTGGAAAATATCTTATTTTGGATCTCCGAAAAAAGCCGACGCATGGTGATTACAGCAGGCCCAGAGTTCGTGATGATTACCCAAAATGATGAGTCCTTACAACGAATTACCCAAAGTGCTGATCTCGTAACTGCAGATGGTATCGGGGTTGTTTGGGCTGCTTCCCGAATTGGCAGGCCTGTTCCAGAACGTGTAACAGGCGTTGAACTTGTTATGCATCTTTTTGAAGAGGCAATACGGCGCCATCAGTCACTCCGTGTATATATATTCGGTGCATCGGAAACAGCCTTACAAAGTTGCTTAAAAACGTTCCGTGAGAAGTATCCTTCTTTTACTTTCGCGGGGAGGAACGGATATTTTAATGGCGCTTATGATATGGAAAGCACCATTCAAGACATCCATACATTTAATCCTGATGTATGGCTTGTTGGGCTTGGCCAGCCGAAACAGGAAAAATTAATTTATGAAAATCTAGGCCAACTTCCGCCGTGCGTGGCCATTGGTGTTGGCGGAAGTATTGATGTATGGGGCGGAACGGTCAAACGAGCTCCGAATGTTGTGCAGAAACTCAATGTCGAATGGCTATATCGATTAGTGAAACAACCAAGTCGTTTTAAGAGACAACTGGCTCTGCCTCGCTTTGCGTGGAGGGTCATCAAAACACAAAACAAGTCAGAACATTGATGAAACCTCGATTGATTTTGGCGGCGATTTTCCCATGAATGGAAATCGTCTCTAATTGACGTATAACAAACAAATATAATAAGATATCTCTGTTTTGGCGAAGGGACTTGAAGGAGGATTTGCCCGTGGGAACACGTCGGTTGTTTACATCCGAGTCCGTAACAGAAGGACATCCCGATAAAATTTGCGATCAAATATCTGATGCGGTATTAGATGAAATCTTAAGTCACGATCCGCTTGCACGCGTAGCCTGCGAAACATCCGTAACAACAGGACTCGTGCTTGTTGCTGGTGAGATTACCACCACTTGCTATGTAGATATACCTAAGATTGTACGACGTACGATTAAAGAAATTGGCTATACAAGAGCTAAGTATGGTTTTGATTCCGAAACTTGTGCTGTGATTACGTCTATAGATGAACAGTCACCTGATATTGCACAAGGTGTAAATCAAGCGCTTGAAGCACGCAGTCAAAAAGAAATCGATGCACAAATTGAGCAAATTGGTGCAGGTGACCAAGGTCTGATGTTTGGTTTTGCATGTAATGAGACGCCTGAGCTCATGCCGCTGCCGATATCACTTGCTCACAAACTTGCTCGGAGACTGAGCGAAGTACGTAAAGATGGTACATTGTCTTATTTGCGTCCAGACGGTAAAACACAAGTAACAGTGGAATACGATGGGGACAAGCCAATCAGGGTCGACACGATTGTCATTTCCACTCAACATGATGAACAGACAGCTTTGGAACAAATCGAGAAAGATTTGCACAAATTTGTGATTGAGTCTGTGGTGCCTAGTGAGTATTTGGATGCAGAAACAAAATACTTCATTAACCCAACAGGCCGTTTTGTAATTGGCGGTCCGCAAGGTGATGCAGGCCTTACAGGCAGGAAAATTATCGTAGACACATACGGTGGTTATGCGCGGCACGGCGGTGGAGCATTCTCCGGAAAAGACCCGACAAAGGTTGACCGCAGCGCAGCATATGCAGCAAGATATGTTGCAAAAAACATTGTTGCGGCAGATCTTGCTGATAAATGTGAAGTACAAGTTGCTTACGCAATTGGTGTCGCCCGTCCCGTGTCGATTTCCGTCGACACATATGGAACAGCACGTATTCCAGAGGACGAGATTGTAAACTTGATTCGCGAACACTTTGATCTCCGCCCTGCAGGCATTATTCGTGAACTAGAGTTGCGTCAACCACTCTATCGTCAAACTGCAGCGTATGGGCATTTTGGCCGGACAGATCTCAATTTGCCATGGGAACGCGTTGACAAAGCTGAGGCACTTCGCCAAGCTGCTATTGGACTCGTTTCTCAGTAAGCATCTTCGAATAGGTTTGCATATAAGTATGGATAAAGGGATAGACCGATTCTGCGGTTTATCCCTTTAACTATGATAGAACCTAGAAAATAGAATATGATTTACCTCTATAGAGGAAAGTATTCTTGATTTTTCCGTTAAAGGCAGGAAGCTTTGGTATTGTGAGCGAATTTCTCCCCATAACGATTGTTATGTTGTAGCCGTCAACAGTCGTCGTTTCTGGGGTGAATAGGGAATGTTTTACATAGAGAGGCGCATGCCATATGAAAACGAAACTAGAGTCGCTGCGGCAAGCAATTGATAACGCGATTCGTGCTATCGGAGAGAGCCAAAGCCAGGTTGAATCTATCGCTCGTTCAACTATGGAAGAAGTTGAAAGGCTTGAGGCTGAGTATGAACAGTTAAAGGCAGAGTGCTTAGACGCAATCGAAAACGTAGAACGATTTGAGAAGAAATTGCGTCAAGCGCGAGAGCGCCTGATGATAGTGAATCGAGATATTCGTACATACAAGGAAACAGATATGCGAAAGGCTTATGAACAGGCGGAGCAAATGCAAGGAGAA
>JAKADF010000480.1 GCA_021820805.1 Bacillota bacterium | reverse complement strand
GCCGCGCGGATTGTCAAAAAAACTTCTGAGGGTGTTGTGATTCGTGGGTCGAGATTGCTTGCCACGTTAGGGCCAATTTCGGATGAAATTCTTGTGTTTCCATCAACCCTACTGAAAGGGGCAGAAGAGGATAAGCCGTATTCCTTTGCTTTTGCAATTCCCTGTGATGCACAAGGCCTTCGGTTTATCTGCCGTGAAACTTTTGACTATGGTTTTTCACATTGTGACCATCCACTTGGCTCACGTTTTGAAGAAATGGACGCGATTGTTATATTCAATGATGTACTTGTTCCCTGGAATCGAATATTCTTACTTGAAAATGTGGAACTTTGCAACAACTTGCATTTCGGTACTCACGCAATCCATCATATGACTTATCAAGTTTTACAAAAAAACATTGCAAAATCTGAATTTATTTTGGGAATTGTTGTAGAAATCATTAACACAATCGACATTGCAGGTCTTCAACATGTACAAGAGAAAGCGGCCGAAGTTATTCTGGCCCTTGAAACCATGAAAGCGTTTGTGCGTGCTTCGGAAGCTGATGCAAAAGTAGATGAATACGGTGTGATGACACCGGCATGGTGGCCGCTCAATGCAGCAAGGAATATTTTCCCCAAGACCTACCCGCGGTTAATTGAGATTGTTCAATTGCTCGGCGCTAGTGGACTAATGGTGCTTCCAAGTGAAGCAGATGTAAAGAGTGAAATCGGACCAGATATTGAAAGATATTTGGTGGCAAAGAACGCAAAAGCTGAAGAGCGGCTACGTTTGTTCCGTCTCGCATGGGACGTGTCGTTAAGTGCTTTTGGTTCAAGGCAGGTGCTCTACGAGCGTTATTTTTTCGGAGATCCCGTACGGATGTATGGAAGCGTCTATCAAAGTTACGATAAGCAACCATTTGCAGATAGGGTAAAGGAATTCCTGCAACGGACGAATGAGTGACGGATTTCAGCTTATCCTTAGGAGGCATCTTTAGGACAATGAATCGACTAAATATTTTACGTGCTGCCCACGTTGAACTACTGGTGACTGATTTAGAAGTATCAAAAGAGTTTTATGTGAGTATGCTTGGGTTTATCATTACTGAAGAGAGCTCCAAGCAAGTCTATTTGAGGGGGGTTGAAGAGCGACTTCACCATAGCATTGTCTTAACTAAATCTTCCGTGCCAGCCATCGGTCATTTGAGCTTTCGAGTTGAAGATTCTTCTGACTTGAAAAAACTTCATGAGTTCTATGTCTTAAAAGGTTGCGTAGCACAATTTAAACAAGTAGGTGCGGAGCTTGGTCAAGGCCTTGCACTTATCGTTCAGGATCCTTTAGGTTTTCCAATTGAATATTTTGCTGATATGAACGAAGCAGATTCCTACCTTCAGCGCTATCATTTGCATCAAGGTGCAGCAGTAAAACGAATCGATCACTTTAATATATTTGTGCATAATATGGCAATTGCATCTGATCTATGGGTAAATCAACTGTCGTTTAGAATCAGTGAATACGTTGAAACAGATTTAGAACCTCAAGAGAAAACGGCTATATGGATTCATCGAAAACCTAGTGTTCATGATTTGGCTATTATGAAAGGAACAGGCCCGAGAGTGCATCATGTTGGATTTTGGATGGATGATGTGAATAGCATTATTCGTGCCTGCGACATTTTGGCAAGTGCCGGGATGCATGCTGCGATTGAGCGCGGCCCGGGCCGCCATGGGATTTCCAATGCGTTTTTTCTCTACGTAAGGGACCCGGATGGTCATCGCATTGAACTGTATACGGGTGATTATTTAACAACAGACCCTGATTTACTGCCAATACGTTGGAGTGAAACGGATTCTAAAAGGCAGACTCTATGGGGGCATGCAACACCTGAGAGTTGGTGGACAGAGGCGTCTAGAGTTGTTGACATTACTTCGGAACAACAAGTTGATTTGAGGTTAACAGAAATGGTACAAGCGAGTCATATTAAGTGACATTGTCTTGAGAAACAAAAACCTGAATTTGGATTATATTGTAAGTTGATCTAAATCGAGACTCTGGTTTAATTCAGCACTTAGAGCAAACACGTTCATCCCTTCCGGCAAGAAGATTACTCCTTATACCCTTGTTTTAGGTTCTCCCGGTTGGACAATTTGAATCTATTGAAATTATCGTTTCAGAAGATATGTGCTTATCATTTGATGGGCTAAGACTCCGTTCCGCATTATTCACCGTGTCCATGGTGTATTTATGGAGTGGGCTGGAAGGTTGATTATTTTGCTCAAGTCATCTTGCCAAAAGACCAGATTGTTGAACACATACAATCTATGAGTTGATACCTAAAGATAGTAACATTATAAATGTTGTTCCTTTTTGACCATATACGAATATAGTGTGTCGTGATACGGGTCAAGGTAAGATGACACGGAGTGCTAGAAGGTGTTTAAAAATACGGCACTTTGCGTACATTAAGGTACGTAAAGAGGCCCAGTTGCCTCGTTTTTTTTGGGAACACCAATGCGGCAATTCCCGGATATTGCAAACTTCATTGAATTTCCGTTGGTTGTCTGCAATATCCTGACATCAGAGTTCTTGACCCGCGTCACGACAAGCTCAAATAGTGTAATAAGAAGATTTCATTGAGAGCCGATGCCAATTTTGCAATAACTTTAACTCCGATTGCAAGTTCCTCAGCGGAAGCGGCCTGCTATTCACTAAAATGTGCTATTTGCTCAATAAAGTCCAGGAATTCTGTAGCTCTTTCCTCAATCTTTTTAACGTTTCCTAAAATCTCATTTTCTGAACTTTTAGATTTTATCTAGACGGCGGATTTCTTCGGCAACCACGAAGAAGCTCCGTCCTTCATGGCTTGCGTGTGCAACTCCGCCGCACCGAAATACTCAAAAATAAATAATTGATTATTCCAAAGAAATCGTATATAATATTTGATATAATACAAACAAACGCTTGTTTGATCAGGGTGGGGTGATAAGAATTGTCCATCACTGCTTCATTGGTTGTCATCTCAGTAACTGAGAAGAGAAGGTGATGAAAAAATCGAATTGCTGCCACTGAGTCATGGAAATCGCACACCAGTTTACGAAGTTGATTTTACAAGGCATGAAGAATGGTCAGGTTACTTAGTTACAGGAGAGGAAGATGAAGAGTGGGAGTAGATGAACGCACGGAACAGTTTATGGGGCGAATC
>JAKADF010000479.1 GCA_021820805.1 Bacillota bacterium | reverse complement strand
TTCCGATCTAGGCGTTAGTACAATCAGGCTACGAGGTTCGTGACGTGCAGCCGTACGATATGTTTCCACGGACAGCGCATGTGGAGTGTTTAGTGTCAATACATCGTGTTGGCAAATAGTTGGGGCACCTAAACCAGATTTCTAGGACTAAACATCGGTCGTTACGTATACCTATCTAAAGCCTAGGCGGTTATTGCCTGGGCCTTGTTGTGGTTTCTGGTCAGTTTGCGGAGAACCGTATCACAAGTAGTGGTAAAGCAGAAGTTTGAATTACGCGTGGAGGGCATGCTGTTATCCCTCCACGGAAGCATTTAAATCAGCTATCCCACATCTGGGGAGTGTTATGTGTCTCTGGTTAGGAGATCGTGATCTTACGCCTCATTTGCCCGTAAAGTTCATTATTTAAACCTTGTTTCATTAGCAGGGGAATGTGTCGCTATACTCGAATTACACAACAATGCCCATTGCGCGGAAGAAGTTAGTCAATTGTCCCTTTTTATGTTCTGTTTGAGAGGCTTGTAAAATTTTGAGGTGGGTGTAAATGCATGAGCACAGACAACTCCATTCTGTTAAATCGCGTGTTTACACGAAATACGATACGTGAAATAGTGGAATCGTATCACAGTGACGTCTACACGACGGCAATACAAAGATATGTTGCCGATTCTTCAGGCAAGGACAATCGGCAACTTATCAGTGAAATATACACCGTATTGAGAAAAGAATATCGCAATGAGTATTTTTATAAAAATACGATATTAAACAAATTACTTCTTGGCGTGCATAAGCCAACAACCACGACCGCTCTGACGGAAATTTCTGTTGGAAAATCGAAAGCTGATTTTGTGTTGATTAATGGACGCGCAATCGTTTATGAAATTAAGACGGAACTAGATAATTTTGATCGCCTTGAAACCCAGATTTCGAATTACTTCAAGGCATTTACACATGTATCCATACTCACTGCCGAGGACCATGGGGACGCTTTGCAGAAGCGTTTATCAAGCTCGCCCGCAGGCATATGTATTTTGACCAAGAAAGGCACAATTAAAGAGAGGAAAAGGCCTGAAGAATACGTTGAAAATTTAAATAAAGATACGATGTTTAGAGTACTCCGTATACAGGAGTATGAACGAATCATAGAGAAGCATTTCGGAGCTTGCCCTGATGTGTCCCAATTCGAATACTATCGGGTTTGCAAACAGCTGTTTTGCCAACTGGATACTGGCGTTGCGCATGAGGAATTTGTAAATTGTCTGAAAAGAAGAGGACAAATAAATATCGAACTATATAGTCAAGTTCCTTATGAGTTGAAGTTTTTGGTTTATTTTTCAGGTTTTAAACCAGATGATTACGGAAGACTTAACACATTTCTGCAACAAAAGGAGGTTAGTCCATGTACTTCCCTTATTTGAGAGGACGGCAGTTTGAACTTATTGCCATAAGAGAACTTATTGAAATGTCTCTAATGAGCAAAAACATGACTCCCGTTATTGAACCAATAAAATTGTCCTCCGCCTTACTCAAAACCTTGGTAAGTTTTCAAGCAAAGGACCGGGCATTAGGATTGGTCCGTAACCCTCGTGTAGGTGGCATGAAAAAGGATTTAGAAGATCAAAAAACCGAAAAAGAACGGAGTAAATTTTACGAGCTGATTAAATCTACACATATTATGTCCTTTCTTTTTGTGGACAAAAACATGGAAGCTAACTGTTATTCACTAGAGAACCAAGGGGTCAAAAAACAGGATATTGCGACCATATGCATTGACCAAGATGCCATATCGTACTTTGAGTCTGTCTATAACTCTGACATTCCACGGTATAATTTTATAAGAGACGAAAGTGTGTTTCGAAGGAGGTTACCAAGACAGAAAGTACTGTTCGAAGACCACTTTCAAAAGAAGAGTCGCAACGTTGATTATTCAATTAATGAAGATGAGCCGTTCTCTAGTGATCATCTTTATTTTGAACAGGATGGGTACATTGGATTCTCTGATTATTCTGTTGTCGGGGATGACTATTCGGAGACCGGATTTGCCCCGTATGCAGTAGCAATTCATACAGTGTACTTTGATGCTGAGAACAATCTTCGGGTCAGACACTTCGTATCTGATACAAATGACGACATAACTGACCCGGCTGGAAAATTTGCGGAGGCACTGAAAAAACTAGTAGACTGGAACGTAACTCAAAAACTCGATACATATGGTATTCGTGCCTTTGAAGATATGCACAGAGGTCGTACATACCCAGGTTTGGGAACTGTAAAAAAACTTTCCATAATGCATCATCTTGAGCTCATGAGTCGATATTTGGATGGGGAACTTTGAAATGAGGTTTTGTAGTCATTGCTTAGTTGATCCAGAATTAAGACCGATCGTCGAAAGTTTGGGGCAAGTTGAACGAGCTTGTCCAATTTGTAATAAAAGAAATGCTTTCATTTATGACACAGACATAAATTCAAATCTGACGAGCCATTTTGAGCAACTATTAGAAATATATTCACCTGCACACTTACTCCCTCATGACTATCCGGACAGGGAAAGGAGGTTGTTGGTCACCGAATTGACGGATCGTTGGCACATCTTCAGTGGAAAATTGAATCCAACTGATGTTTACCATATTATTCGAGGGGTATGTGCTGAGAAATATACAAATATGCCGAGTCTCTTTGATGCTCCAATCGGTATTGCCGAACTACATGATGCAGAATTCCTTGAAACACATTCCATGTTGCGGAAAAACTCGTGGGACGATTTTGTCGACTCATTAAAGAATCATAATCGATATCATACGAATTATATAGACTTATCTTTTCTGGAGCGCTACTGTTCGTTTATCCGGAAAGTGTACAAGAAGGGAACTGTCTTTTTTAGGGGGCGCATCTCTACGGAAGACGGGTTTTCCCCTGCAGACATGGACGCGCCTCCTTCCGACAAAGCAACGGCAGGTCGGGCTAATTCTGCTGGTATCCGGTGCTTATATCTGGCCAGTGATTTCGAGACCACTATTCACGAGATTCGAGCCGGGGCTTTTGACTACGTTTCCGTGGGATGCTTTGAGTTATCGAACGAGATCGTCGTTGTCGATCTTAAAGCTATTGACCATATCAGCCCATTTATTGATGGGTGCGACTTTCTAGAACACGCGATTAATAAAGAGCATTTGAACAAAATTAACATGGAAATTAGCCGCCCCCTG
>JAKADF010000478.1 GCA_021820805.1 Bacillota bacterium | reverse complement strand
ATTGGCTTTTCGATAAAATCCTTTTTTGATGTTCCAGAAACCGCAATGATAACATCACGATCTGCGATAAGTGCGATATGACCCGTCGCTTCCGCTAAGGATTCCGCATATTCTTTCGCAAATTCGCCAAGTTCGCCAATTGGAGAGTATTTCTTCAGAATAACTTCTCCGTCGCGATCAACGAATATTTCCAAGGGATCCCCTTCACGGATACGCAGCGTTCGTCGAATTTCCTTCGGGATGACAACACGACCGAGGTCATCAATCCTCCGTACGATGCCTGTTGCTTTCAAATGATGATCCCCACCCTCTTGTAATTAAGTAAGACTGCGGATGCTTGACGTGGGGTTATTATGCGACACCTAAGATTCCTCTATACACCAATTCAACCATACAAAGCCCAGAGGCTTGTCCAACATTATAATCCGGTATCTTTAACCGTTATTTTTATAGCTGCATCTTTCTTTGCAGAATCATACAAAGCTTGTTCCTTTTGCCGTTGAGCTTCAGGTAACAATTGAATTTTAATTTGATCAGCAACTTGGCTGTAGTCCATTTGCTTACGACTGTCTACTTTGAGAACGTGATATCCATATTGGGTTTTAACTGGGTCGCTGATTTGACCAATTGGCAGTGCCTCGCACGCTTTTGCAAACTCAGGAACAAACTGGCTGACAAGAGAGTTAGCAAAATGACCATGGTTTTGTTTCACAGATGGGTCAATTGAATTTTCATCTGCCAGTTTTGCAAAATTTGCGCCTGATTTTAGCTGCTGTTCAATTTGTTTCGCTTTTTGCTCGGAAGATAGTAAAATTTGGTCGACAGTTACTTGTACAAAATCAGATTTGTGCGAACCATAATAAGCCTTTGCTTCACTGTCGCTGACAGTTACGCTTTTCAATTGTGATTGGAGATATTGCTGAAGAATTTGCCCTTTTTCGGCCAAACGAACTAAGTCATCCTCAGTTAAATTCAAGCTCTTAAGCTTATTTTCAACATCTTGCTTTGTTTTGTACTCTTGACCCACAAGGCCTTGGATAGACTCATCTGCCATTTGCTTAGCCTGCGACTCGTTTACTGGAGTTTGTGCAACCGCAGCTGCCTTTGGGTACATATACTTGTACCACACAACATAATAATCTAGAAAATCTGCTTTAGTTTCGTGACCTTGTATACCTGGTAAAACAACTTGTAAGTTGTACTGTTCGTCAAACTCCTGCTTTGTAATACTTCCGCCTTTATACGTGGCAACAATTGGCCCTGTATATGTCTCGTCTTTCGGCAAATTTAGATTCACAGGTTTATTCCCCTGTGTCGTATTATTTGTCGTGCCAGCAGGTGTACCACAGCCTGTTGCAATCGTTGCAGCGACCATCGCTACCGCGATTGCAACAGATTTCCATCTACTTTGCAAATTCTTCAACCTCCTCAGGCTCCTGCAAAACAGATACATAATCGGCTAAAAATTGAATTAGTTTTTTCAAAATGTCCAAATCTGTCATGTTCCGAGTTTTAAATGAAACAAATGTTATCCCATTTGGACGGCGGGTTAATTGTCCTCCGTGTTTTAGGCTGCATGACAGCAAAGCCGAATAATGTATTTGTACACTTGCATCCACCGGAAAACGAACTGTTGTCTCAGCACCCTGGCGAGATATTATATCCACTCCGCTTCTGGAAGCATAACTTTTTAGACGTGTAATATCCAGTAAGTTGCGGACAACATCCGGTAAATCCCCGTAGCGGTCTTCTAGCTCTTCTTCTAAATCGGAGGCTCCTTCACTGCTGTGCACATGCTTGAACTTTTTATACATCGCAATCTTTTGAGCTGGGTCCGGAATATATTCATCCGGCAAGTATGCATCGATTGGTATGTCAATTTGTACTTCTCGTTCTTCTACGCGCTTTTCTCCACGAATTTCTTTAACTGCTTGAGCAAGCATTTCGCTGTACATATCAAATCCCACTGAATTAATAAACCCGTGTTGCTCAGCACCAAGCAGATTTCCCGCACCGCGAATAGATAAGTCCCTCATTGCAATCTTAAAGCCACTGCCAAGCTCTGTGAACTCTTTAATGGCTTGCAGTCTCTTTTCTGCAACCTCGCTCAGTACTTTGTCCTTCTGATACATGAAATACGAATAAGCAATTCTGTTCGAACGGCCGACCCGGCCTCGTAATTGATACAACTGTGACAAACCGAGCCTGTCAGCATCGTTTACAATAAGCGTATTAACATTTGGAATATCAAGACCCGTTTCAATAATCGTAGTCGTAACAAGGATGTCGATATCTCCATCTAAGAAATCGAGCATTACGCGTTCCAGTTCTTCCTCTGCCATTTGTCCATGGGCAACCTCAATTCGAGCGTCACCGACCAAGCGATGAAGCCTGTCAGCCATCGTTCGAATGTTCTGCACCTGGTTGTGTAAAAAGTATACCTGTCCGCCACGATTCAGTTCCCTCTCAAGTGCTTCACGAATAAGCCCGTCATTAAATTCAACGACATACGTCTGCACTGGAAACCTATTTTCCGGCGGAGTTTCGATAATAGATAAATCTCGAACACCAATCATCGACATATGAAGTGTCCTTGGAATTGGAGTTGCAGTCAGGGTTAAGCAATCCACGTTGCTTTTTAACTGTTTTAAACGCTCTTTATGAGTAACGCCAAAACGTTGCTCCTCATCCACAATCAATAGCCCAAGATCTTTAAATTGAATCGTTTTTTGAAGTAAACGGTGTGTCCCAATAACGATGTCAACACTGCCATCTTTAAGACCCTTAATACAGGCCTGGGATTCCTTTCGAGTGCGGAAGCGGCTGAGCACCTCAATTGTGATTGGAAAACCAGAAAAGCGCTCCTTGAAAGTCTCAAAATGTTGTTGTGCCAAAACAGTTGTTGGTACAAGCACTGCAGCTTGTTTGCCGTCCATTGCCGCTTTAAAGGCTGCACGAACAGCTACCTCTGTTTTCCCATACCCGACATCGCCGCATAAAAGCCGATCCATCGGTCGTGAACGTTCCATATCCCGTTTGATCTCACTGATTGCACGGAGTTGGTCTGGGGTTTCTTCATATGGAAACATGGCTTCAAAATCCTTTTGCCATGGTGTATCTGGAGAAAAAGCATGACCGGAGGTTGCTTCCCGTTCTGCATAGAGCTTAACAAGCTCCTCGGCAATATCTTTAACTGTCCTCGAAACCTTCTGC
>JAKADF010000477.1 GCA_021820805.1 Bacillota bacterium | reverse complement strand
GAGCGGAAGACGGGATTCGAACCCGCGACCCTCGCCTTGGCAAGGCGATGCTCTACCCCTGAGCCACTTCCGCACACCTCACAAGCTTGCGTGCATGTATGAGTATAGCATGGATGTCTATAGACTTTCAACCATGAATTGATGAACACACTTCCATGATAGCGAGTCTAAAATCAGGGCTGCCTATAGGCCGGGTTATAAACGACCTTTGGGCAGCCCTGTTCGAAATGTAAAACATATACAATTATTTATTCATGTTTTATATCCCATCTCACTCGCTCTGGATTTAAATATGGGAATCCCGAGTTTCATGATATATATATATTCATCCTCATTTAGCCTCGTAGTATGAGGATATTTTTTCTTTGTATAAACCAGTCAACTCATCCGCTTTAGCTCTAGATGACCCTTGGGATACCACTTTAAATAATCCTTTTTCTGAATCTGGAAGGATTAACGCCCAACCGTCATCTACTAAGACTTTTATGCCATCGATTAGCTCAATCTTTTGGCCTTTCATTTCTTCCATTAACCGCCGCATTACCATGCCTTTTGCTTCAATTGGACAAGTCACCATCTCTCTGCTCATGTAAAACTTCGGCAGGTGCGCAGTCATTTCGTGCAATGTCAATTCCGTTTGTGCAAGATAGTCAAGGAGTGACACAATCGTATACATACCATCAGAGTATACTTGGAGCGGATTCATCTTATTCACTTCGAGCAATGCCCGTGAACTTGCTTTTGTCCGAACTGTAACTCTGCCTGCTTGCTCTGCTAAATCTTCCAAAAGCGAAGGAGCATTTACTGGAACGGCGACATAACTTTCATGTTGAAGCGCGACAATTGTTTGCAGCAAAAGCACTTCATCATCCGTAAGCACTTCTCCGGTTCCAGTAATCAGCTGAATCGTTTCTGCACCCCTGCTCAGATGAATACCAAAGTCTGCATGATTAGCAAGCACGATATTCCCAGTAAGTTCGGTGTTGTTCCATAGTGTAATCACATGACAATTCAAGCGTCCAAGGATTGGTAAAATCGTATTAACGATGTGATAGCATTCACACTGCAAAACTACCTTAAAGCAACGGGATCGGATTTTGTCTGTGTCGATTCGGCTCATTAATTCCTCAGTATAGGAATCTGAAATTTGCAGAGCCTGTTCTAACAAACCTAAGCCTTTTACATCGGGACGAACAAAATCTTCTTGCAAGAAGGCATTTTGTATTTTTCGTTCCATTGATTTATCAATTGGGAGTCCATCACCGTCAAAAATTTGAATAAGCAGTTTGCTTTCACCGTTACTGTTAATCCGGCTGATATGAATACCACCGTTGATATCCATTCGTTTGCAGTCAAATCTTACGATTGGCAATAACATTTGCCCTACATCCCTGACACGAATGCCAATAGCCAGTAATCCTGAGATAACTGCATATTTTAAAATCGAAGCATACGGAGAATCATCACAGCTTGCTGATACTGTAGCTCCAGGTTTCAAGCACGATCCGTATGCAGATGCAATTTTACTCACCAATTCCGGTGTTAACTCAATATTTGGAATTCCACTTATGCCATCGCTGCCAAACAAGGTGCGTGATGCCGATTTTTCCCAAATGATTGAAGATTGCTGTACTACTCCAGCCTCTATTGTTTTTTCCGGCCACACTTTTACGCCAGATCGAAGAACAGCCATATCACCAATCGTTGTCTTTTCACCAACAACAACATCCTCTGCCGCAAATGATCCAGACTTTGCACAAACTTCATTACAAAACGTTGCACCAGTAAGCGAACTGCCACAGCCCATGTAACAGCGGTTCCAAATTATCGATCTCTCTATGGAAGCCAGCCGTTCAATTCGATTGTATCGTCCAACAACTGAATAGGCGCCAATTCTTGCACCTGCCTCAATAATCGTACCGGATCCGATATAAGCAGGCCCTTGTATCAGCGCATCCTCGTGTATTTTTGCATTTGCCCCAATAAAGACGCCAGGCTCACGGCATACGCCTTTAATATGGACATTTACTTCACCATTCAACATATCAAACTGAGTTTGGCGATACTGCAGTAAGTTCCCAATATCGGACCAATAACCATCTGCAATATAGCCGTACAGCGGAAGCCCTTTTTCCATGACCATTGGAAATAAATCTTTACTAAAATCAAACTGTTCATCTTTATCAAAGAAACCGAGTATTTCAGGCTCTAAGACATAAATTCCCGTATTGACCGTGTCGCTGAATACCTCGCTCCAACTGGGCTTTTCAAGAAAACGAACAATTTCTCCTGATTCCTTTGTCATAACAACGCCATATTCTAAAGGAACTTCAACTTGTGTAAGTACAAGTGTTCCGATGGCTGCCCTGTCTTGATGGAACTGAATTGCCCGGGTCAAATCGAAATCTGTTAAGGCATCACCGCTGATAACAAGAAAAGTTTCGTCTAAAAACGCCTCTGCGTTCTTGACGCTTCCTGCAGTACCAAGGGGCGCTGTTTCCTCAAAGTAGTGTAAATTTACTCCGAACTCAGAGCCATCACCAAAATAAGCTTTAATCACCTGAGGTAAGAATTGTACCGTAACCGCTATTTCGGTAATCCCATGGCGCTTTAAAAGCTCAATAATATATTCCATGCATGGACGATCTAAGAGTGGAACCATCGGCTTCGGCATCCGACAGGTTAATGGTCGTAAACGTGTTCCTTTTCCTCCAGCCATGATAACAGCTTTCATCTAGGTATGCCCTCCTCATACGGTGAAGTTAGTCCGGATCTAACCAAAAATCGGCTATTATTGAATATTCCCTTTACCCGTGGCTGCTATTTCACGCCTCCCAATTTCTCTACTATGGCCAATAACCTGGTTATATATGTCAATCGTCCGTATCGCGATGCGGTTCCAATCGTACTTTCCTATATCCTGTAATGCCACATCTCGCATACGCTCGGTATTGTCATCATTCCTTAATAATTCTTTTACTTGCGTTGCGAGAGAATATGCATCATTCGGATATATTTTTAGTCCATTTCGCCCATGATCTATTACATCCGCAAGACCGCCAACATCTGAAACAACAACAGGGAGGCCCGCGGCCATTGCTTCTAGCGCTACAATGCCAAATGGTTCATACAAACTCGGAAACACTGCAACCTCTGATACATTCAATAATCAGTTTCGCTCTTCGTCATTGACAAACCCCGTAAATAGTACATGCTTACTTAC